>JBBTBY010000062.1 GCA_038043445.1 Spirochaetota bacterium | reverse complement strand
GTTCACCGCGGTGTTCTCGCACGGCAATGAGATTATCTCCGAAACGCCGCTCACCGTTGACAGCATAGGCCCCGCAATACGCACGACCATACACCCGCCGATATTCTCGCCCGACGGCGACGGCGACAACGATACGCTCTTTGTCGGCACCGACATCGATGACACATCGGGTGTGGAAGACTGGAAGATATCCGTTCTCCCGTTGGTCGATGACAAGCTCGGCACCAATGCGTTCAAGACATGGAAAGGGAAGAACGCGTATCGCGAGCTCATAACCTGGGACGGCTACGGCGATGAAGCGCCGGCGGGCTCGAAGGACGATAAATACCTCGTCGAATCCGCTTCCGACTACGCCATCGT
The DNA here is from genome assembly GCA_038043445.1 of Spirochaetota bacterium. NCBI lineage: Bacteria > Pseudomonadati > Spirochaetota > Spirochaetota bacterium. The sequence continues at coordinate 20,388 of JBBTBY010000062.1, read as the reverse complement.
CGTGACGGCGAAGGACAAGCTCGGCAACACCATCACCACAAAGCCGGAACTGTTCAAGGTGGACATACTTGTCATACGTACGCCGTACGGATACAAGATACGCATAAGCTCCATACAGTTCGATTACAACAGCGCCGATGTCAAAGCGAAATACGAACCGATACTGACGCGTCTTGCGCAGGTGCTCAATAAATTCAAGCAGCACGCGGTCAAGATCGAAGGCCATACCGACATGGTCGGTCCGGACAAATACAACAATGAACTTTCGCTCAAGCGCGCATCGAGCGTGCTCTCCTATCTCGTGGAACGCGGGCTCGAACGCAAGCGCTTCACCGCGGAAGGCGTCGGCAAGCAGCGTCCGCTCTTCGAGGAAAAAGCGGATGACCCCGTCCTTGAGGAACACCGCGCACGCAATCGCCGCGTTGAGTTCTATCTGAAGAAATAGCACGGGGGAACGCCATGGCGGGCAATTCGAGTTTCGATATCGTTTCGCAGACGGATATGCAGGCTGCGGACGACGCGGTGAACACGGCAGTGCGGGAGATAAAGACGCGCTATGACCTCAAGGACCTTGCCATAGAGGTGTCGCTCGACAAGACGGCCAAGACCGTAACGGTAACAGCCCCGGCGGACTTCCAGCTGCGCATGGTAAAGGACATTCTCTTTCAGAAATTCGTCAAGCGCGGCATTAGCCCGAAGGCGCTCTCGGTGAAAAGCACCGAAGCGGCCAGCGGCGGGGCAGTACGCGAGGTGAATACGGTCATCTCGGGCATTGAAATGGAACTCGCGAAAAAGATAGCCGCCGACATACGCGATTTGAAGCTCAAGGTACAGGCATCGATACAGGGTGAACAGCTTCGCGTCTCAGGGCCGAGCAAGGACGATCTGCAAAAGGCCATCGCGTTCGTGAAGGGAAAGGATTACCCCATTCCTCTGCAATTCGTGAACTACCGCTGATAGAAATAGTCATCGCATAAGAAAAAACGAACCACAGAGAAAAACGCCGAGGGAGCACAATATCCGGCTCCTTGCCGCTGTTGACGGGGTTGCATTATGCAAGTATATTAGACGTACGCAATAGCGTACGTGAGGAATACTATGGGAACGATATCGGTGACCCGCGCAAGAAAAAATCTTTACAAAGCGATCGAAGATGTGAATGAATCGCATGAACCGTTACATATTACGGGCAAAAACGGCTCAGCCGTACTTGTATCCGAGACGGATTGGAGCGCCATTGAAGAGACGATGTGCCTTCTTTCGATACCCGGCATGCGCGGATCGATCAAACGCGGATTAAAAGCGCCGCTCGACGAGTGTCTTAAAAAACTGGATTGGTAATGTACCGGATCGTATACACCACGCAGGCGCAGAGGGACGCGAAAAAAGCTTCGTCAGGCGGAATGAAGGGCAAGATACTGAAACTGCTTGATATCATCGCACATGCTCCGTTCCAAAATCCGCCGCCATACGAACGATTGCTCGGGGACCTGAAAGGCGCATATTCGCGAAGGATAAACATTCAGCACCGTCTTGTGTATCAGGTGTACGAAAAAGAAAAGACCGTAAAGATCATTCGGATGTGGACACATTATGAATAATCGCGAGCGTGCTCAAAAGAACACATCGAGTACAGCTCCGGTCGTTAAGAGCCTTATCGATATTGTGCGTGAAATGCCTGCAATTCCAATAAAGAAGCCCAATAGGGGTTTTACCCAGCTGGCAACTGCATCAAAGCATATCCGGAGTGTAATCAGCAATGGATACTATCGATATTCCATAAAAGCGGCTATCCCGTTCTTATCCGTGGTCATAGTGTACGCTATTGGCACTCCCGCTATCGCTCACTGGCCGGAGTACAGCAGCATTCGAACAATCGCGGATTTTATAGCCCAATGCTTTCGTATCCTATTCGTAATTACGTTGTTCGTTTTCCCGATATTCGGCTGGGCAGGAATACCGTTGCTCGCATACACCGTCTATGGAATACGCCGAGAGCAAATCGTCGAACGGCGTGTTGTGCTGATCTTTATTTCCATCCTGCATGGCGCTGTAACGGTATACATGGCACTCTGGTGGATCACCGGGCAATATTCACAATTATTCCACCGAACAATAAATTAAACTCTGCCTATCATTCCAATCGTCAAATAAAAAACATTCAATCTCGGTACAATGAACCCCCATCCCCCAACCCCTCCAAAAGGGGAAAGGGGAGCCAAGCCAATTTTGTTATAACGAAAACTGTCAGATGGCAGGGTTAGGGGTTATTCCTATTACGCCTTTCCTGCACTTCCGAGCACATTGGTGTTCTTGTGCTTGTAAAGCTCTTTCAGCGCGTCGCGTGCGGGTCCGAGATATTTGCGCGGATCGAATTCATCCGGCTTTTCGGCGAACACCTTGCGGATGGCTGCCGTCATTGCGATGCGGCCGTCGGAGTCGATGTTTATCTTGCACACCGCCGACTTCGCTGCCGCGCGGAGCTGCTCTTCGGGAATGCCGATAGCATCGGGCATTTTTCCGCCGTACTGATTGATGACCTTGACGAGGTCCTGCGGCACCGATGAAGAGCCGTGCAGTACGATGGGGAAACCCGGTATCATTTTCTCTATCTTCGCAAGTATGTCGAGGCGTATCTCCGCCTTCTGACCCGGTTTGAACTTATATGCGCCGTGGCTCGTACCGATGGATATCGCGAGCGAATCGACGCCGGTCTTCTTGACGAAATCCTCGACTTCCTCAGGCTGCGTATAGGTATGTTTTTCGGCGGACACTTCATCCTCGACGCCGGCAAGTACGCCGAGCTCGCCTTCCACCGTTACGTCATGCTTGTGCGCATATTCGACGACCTGCTTGGTAAGTTCGACGTTCTTTTCATAGGCGTGATGCGAACCGTCTATCATGACCGATGAGAATCCGTATTCGATGCAGCTCTTGCAAAGCTCGAACGTATCGCCGTGATCGAGGTGGAGCACGATGGGAACTCCCTTTCCGGCGGTCAGTTCCTTCGCATATTCTACAGCGCCCTGTGCCATATAACGGAGCATCGTCTGATTGGCGTACTTGCGCGCGCCCGACGATACCTGCAGTATCACCGGCGACTGCGTTTCCGCACATGCCTGAACGATAGCCTGGATCTGTTCCATATTGTTGAAATTATACGCGGGGATGGCATAGCCGCCCTTGACCGCCTTGGCGAACAAGTCGCGTGAATTGACGAGGCCGAGATCCTTGAACTTGACCATGAGAGTATCTCCTTGCGTTGTATTGTCCGTTGCATGATGATCGCCGATCCCGGCGCATCGCAGAACGTGGCCCGGATTGTACCGCATGCGTTCGGAAAAGTCAATAAAAATCAGGAAAACGTATGCGATTTTTCCTTGACATCAACGCGTTCTGCGATATAATACCGGCACTTTTGATTCGCCTTCATCCTTAAGGAGATCGTGTGCCCAATCGCGTAGCCCTCATTATATTGGACGGATATGCGCTTTCATCCCGCGTCGAGGGTAATGCAATACGCGCTGCCAGGACGCCGTTCCTCGATTCATTGTTCAGGGACCATGCACAGACATCGCTTGCGTCCGCGGGCGAGGCGGTCGGGCTCCCGGAAGGGCAGATGGGCAACAGCGAAGTGGGACATCTCAATATTGGCGCCGGCCGCATCGTTTATCAGAGCTTTACACGCGTCTCAAAATCGATACGTGACGGGGATTTTTTCACGAACAAAGTGCTTCTTGCCGGCATTGCCAATGCGATTAAGAACGAGAGCGCTCTCCATCTCATCGGGCTTGTGTCGGACGGCGGCGTACACAGCCACATGGACCACATCAAGGCCTTCCTGCAATTGGCGAAAAAAAGCGGCGTACGCAAGGTCTTTGTTCATGCGAATCTCGACGGACGCGATGTTCCCCCGCGGTCGGCTGTCGGTTACTTGAAAGAAGTAGAATCCGCGATGGCTTCCATCGGCGTCGGCGCGATCGCAACGGTAAGCGGGCGATACTACGGCATGGACCGCGACAATCGATGGGAACGCGTCGAGAAGGCGTATAACGCGTATCTCCTCGGTGAGGGCGTCGCCGTGAAAAGCGCCGTGGAAGCGGTGGAAACCTCCTACGCTGCGGGAAAGGACGATGAATTCTGTCTGCCGTCGGTGGTAATGAAGGACGGCAAGCCCGTTGCCGTTATCAATGACAATGACACGGTCATCTTCTTCAACTTCCGGCCCGACCGTGCGCGCGAGATGACAAAGGCGATAACCGCCGCCGATCTCGACGGCTTTGCCAGAAAACGAACGGCGAAGGTGCATTACGTCTGCCTCACGCAGTATGACGAAAAACTCCCCCTGCCGGTAGCCTATGCGCCCGAGCCTATGACCAATATCCTCGCACAGGTGCTCGCCGATAATACGATAAAAGAACTGCGCATCGCGGAGACGGAAAAATATGCGCATGTCACGTTCTTCTTCAACGGACAGGTGGAAGAGCCGTTCCCGCTCGAGGAGCGCGTGCTCATACCGTCGCCGAAAGTCGCGACCTATGATATGAAACCTGAAATGAGCGCCGGTGAAGTCGCCGATAGAACCGTGTCCATCATTGAAAAGGGCACCTACGACGTCATCATCATGAATTTCGCCAACTGCGACATGGTCGGGCACACCGGCTCCATGGATGCCGCCGTAAAAGCGGTGGAAGCCGTCGATGTAAGTGTGAAGAAAGTAGTTACCGCATTCCTGGCCGCGGGCGGCGAGGTGCTCTTAAGCGCCGATCACGGCAATTCCGACGAGATGCTCATGGAGGACGGATCGGTATCGACGCAGCATTCGACGAATCCCGTGCCGTTCATCCTTGCATCGAACAAAAAAAAGTACGCACTGCGCGACGGGGGCGGACTTGCCGACATCGCCCCGACAATGCTCTCGCTCCTCGGCGTAGGAAAACCGAAAGAAATGACCGGGCACAGCCTGATCAAATAAATCATGGAATGAAGGGTAACCATCATGGACGCATTGATACTGTTTCTTGAGATCGTGTACGCTATCGTCTCCGCGCTCCTCATACTGCTCGTCCTCGTGCAGGGCGGCAAGGCGGAAGGCCTTTTCGCCTCGGCGCAGGCGAACGTGCTCGGCGGACGCCGCGGGGATATTCTCTCGCGCATCACCGCCATACTCGCAACGATATTCATTATCGGAGCGCTTGTCATCTCGTTCCTGATAAGCTCGCAGAAGAGCGCGGCGGAAAAGCTCCTTGAGAAGGGCGGCACATCGGCAACGGATGCACCGACGGCATTACCCATGTCGAACGCTCTCACCAACGCGCTCCCCATCCCCGGACCGAAGTAGCACCTCCCATGGCACGGGGCGGCATCATCGAAGCATTGACGCGCCTCTGCCGCGTATCGGATGCTCTGAAGAAAGAGATCGCAAAAGCCGTTGTCGGCCAGGAGACGACGGTGGAACTCGTGCTCACATCGCTTATCGCCGGCGGTCACATTCTGCTCGAGGGAGTCCCCGGTCTCGGAAAGACACTTCTTGTGCAGGCCGTCGCCCGCGCCGCCGGGCTTCTCTATTCGCGCGTACAGTTCACACCCGATCTCCTGCCAATGGATATAACCGGGAGCGAAATGCTCGATGAGGCGCACGGTCATCGCGAGATGCGCTTCATCAAAGGGCCGGTGTTCACCAATGTGCTCCTCGCCGATGAGATAAATCGCACGCCGCCGAAGACGCAGTCGGCCCTCCTCGAGGCGATGCAGGAGAAGCAGGTCACGAGCTACGGTAAAACGCATGATATCCCTTCGCCGTTCCTCGTCATGGCCACCCAGAACCCCATCGAACATGAAGGGACCTATCCCCTCCCCGAGGCGCAGCTCGATCGCTTCCTCTTCTATGTCAAGCTCACCTACCCCGCACTGGCCGATGAGGTGACCATTGCGAAAAGCGACGCCTTCGGCAAGCTTGCAACAATATCGGCAGTGACCGATGCGAAGGCGATACTGCGCTTTCAGGAAGCGGCAGCGGAAATGCCGGTAAGCCAGAGCGTCGCCGAATACGCGGTATCACTCGTACGCGGACTGCGCCCGGAGACCGCGGAACATCCGAAGGTAAAGTCCTTCGTTTCTTACGGTCCGGGGCCGCGCGCAAGCCAGCACCTTGTCATCGCTGCGAAAGCGTTCGCCGCTGTCAACGGACGCGACGCCGTTACGAAAAAAGAGATAGACGCGGTACTTCCCGCAGTGCTCAGGCACCGTATCATCATCAATTTCCAGGGGCTTGCCGAGGGGCACGGGTTCGAGGACGTACTTTCATGGGGACACGGAAAACGCTGACATGGACACGGTGTCGGTACAGCATCCGTTCATTGAGGTAAGCGTCAACTCAGTGCTCGACTACGCGAACGGCAACAATATCCGGGAATATTCGAACCAATATAGAAAGGTCGTCATTCGCCATGACAATTCGTTCCGCGTCACGGAGCTGCGCCTTGTCGGCTTCATAGAGCCGGATTACACCGTCATCATCGCACAGGGCACATTCGACTATTACCGCATCGTACCCGATGACGAGGATGATGCGATGGCCGATTTCACGCATATACGCCTCGGCGCGCCGGAGGCGATAGATAAGAGCAGGGAACGCATGCTCGAAGAATTGCGGACAGACGCCGGAACGCTCCCGGAAGACAAGGTCTCGCATCTCGTCCGCACCGCCGTCGCAGAGGGGATGCCACAGGCCGCACTCGGCGAGGAATTCCGTTACGATTACTGCATATCATCCCTGGAAAAATACTATCACTCTCTCATTCCGGCAAACCGCGTACGCTTCATCGAATTCCTGAAAAGCAATGAATCATCGCTCACCGATCTTCTTAGAGAACCGGAATTCTCCGCAATGATCTCAGGGGTCATGGAACTGACAACGGCATTCAGCAAAGTTCATATTCCCGCTGCGGACCCGGGCCGCCATGAGCATGGTCGTCCTCCTGCTATCGTGGATGTAGTGCCGGAGACGCCTGAAAAAGACACGCGTCCTCTGCAACAGCCGCCAACCTCGCCCCTCACCTCCGCCAAACACCTGTTCACCTCATTCATGCATCATGAAAAAAAAACGATGCCACAGAAGACTGCACCGAAAAAAATGCCTGAGAAGGAAGAATTCGACAAGTTCGTCAAGCAGATGGAGCTCGCATCCAAACGAATGCGCGGGAAGCGATGAAAACACATATCCTGGACGGATATCAATCGAGCATCGATCGCTCACTGGAGATTATCACGCAGTGTGATATAATCATTCCATGAGTGAACGGATAATTCAGAACTGGCTGCGCCTCGCTGAATATGACCTTACGACCGCCCGGTCGATGCTGAAAGAGGGCCGTTACCTATACGTCGCATTCACCTGCCAACAAGCCGTTGAAAAAGCGCTGAAAGCGATCCATGTGAAAAACAAAAAAAACACCCCGCCATATACACATAACCTGGCAAAGCTTATCCATGAAGCCGGTATTGAATCGCCGCCGAATACCATCTTTATCGAAGAACTTACCAGCTATTATTTAGAATCTCGTTACACCGAGGAGATCGACGCTGTCGAAGCGCGGCTGACGAAAGATGTAGCCGATGAAATTTTAAAACACGCTGAGGAGCTCTTTTCATGGTTGCGGATGAAGATCTGAATCGGATACGAAAAGACCTTTCATTATTTTATGAAAAAGCCCGGGCAGAATATCCTATTGTAAAATTATTCCTTTTTGGCTCCTATGCGAAAGGCAACCCGCGCAGGGACAGCGATATTGACGTCGGCGTGGTCATTGCTGCTTCCAAGATCGAGAACCGCATCCCCATCATGTCTCGACTCATGTACCTTGCACATACGATCGATGTCAATATTGAACCATATGTGATATGCAAGGGCGATTATGAATCCCCCGAACCGGGAAGTATTCTTGCTGAGATAGTGCAGACATCGAAGGAAATACCGATACAAGCGGCATAGCATCATTATCCATTAAGGGGGAATTGCATGCCTTCATTCACATCCTACGGCGCTGCGCGCGAGGTCACCGGATCGAAACATCTCGTTTCCATCGGCGGGAAGAACATCCTCATCGACTGCGGATTATGCCAGGGCAAGCGGAAGGAAGCCGACGCGAAGAACAGAACGCTCATGTTCGACCCGAAGTCCATTGACTGCGCGATACTCACGCACGGCCATCTCGATCATTGCGGCATCTATCCATTGCTCGTCAAAGGCGGCTTTGCGGGGCCGATATTCGCCACTTCACCGACTGCGGAGATCGCCGGCATCGTCATGGCGGACAGCGCCCGCATACAGGAATCGGACATAAGCTATCTCAGGAAAAAAGCCGCGAAAAAAGGGCTGCCGCCGCCGGACATTGAACCGCTTTACACGGAAGGCGATATCCCGCCCGTTGTGGACAGGTTCCGGAACATATCCTATTCAAAAAGAACGGAGATACTCCCGGGAATATTCGCGACATTCCACGATGCAGGTCATATACTCGGCTCGGCGGGCATCGTCATCGAGGGCGAGGGCATGCGCATCGGATTGAGCGGCGATCTCGGCAGGAAGAACATGCCGATACTGCGCGACCCGACATTCCCGTCCGACATCGATCACTTCGTCTGCGAATCGACGTACGGCAACCGCCTGCACGATGACATGCGCACCGCCGAGGATGAAGTAGCCGCCGTTGTCAGGGAAACGTATGATCGCGGCGGCAAGATAATCATACCCGCGTTCGCCATCGGCAGGACGCAGGAGGTCATCTATCTCTTCCACCGACTTATGGACGAAGGACGGCTTCCGCGCGATCTTCCCATTTATGTGGACAGCCCCATGAGCACGAACGTCACCGCGGTGTTCAGACGCCACCCCGAATGCTACGATGATGAGACAAAAAAGCGGTTCACCGACAATCATGAGAACCCGTTCGGTTTCGCACAGCTCAAGTACATCTCGTCCGTGGAGGAATCGAAAGCGCTCAACACGGTAAAACGCCCCGCGGTGATAATCTCATCGAGCGGCATGTGCGAATCGGGCCGCATACTGCATCACCTTGCCAATAATATCGGCAACGAGCGATCGACCGTGCTCATCGTCGGCTTCATGGCACAGAACACGCTCGGGCGGCGGCTCGCCGACAAGGAATCGACGATACGGATATTCGGTGAGGAGTACACGGTGCGTGCGCGGCTGAAGAACATGAACGCATTCTCGGCGCACGCGGACTATCAGGAAACGCTCGCACATATCGGCACGTTCGACCGCTCGCGGCTCAAAGGGATATTCCTCGTACACGGTGAAGATGAGTCGCTCACGAAACTCCGCGACAGGATGGCCTCCGCCGGATACCAGAGCATTACGATAGCCGAACCGGGAAAATCGTACGCGCTTTGACGCCCGGGCCTATTTCTTCCCGCCGGCCTTCAGTTCCGAGGCGAACGGCAATACCATGGCACCTATCTCCTGAGCGCTCAACGCGCGCGGATAGATACGCACCTCATCGATGACGCCGCGAAGACAACGCGTTCCGTCCGCGTTCCCCTGCCGACCTTCCAGTATGTCCCCGTGCGAACGCCCGATAAAAACGCTCGTGGTCTCATCGTAGAACAGCTCTTTCTTCTCACTGTACGTATTCGTACCGAAGGCCCTGCCGTTCAGATACAGGAGAAGCGTCGTACCGTCGAATGTCATTGCGCAATGCATCCATTTATTCAGGATGCGTTCGCCGACGCGCATGGACATTCTCGTTGTCAATGCATCGGCATTGGTACCGGTAGCACAGACACCCGCGGCAATATACCCGGCTTCTGTGCCGAGGAACCACGCGCATTTATCCGCGCTCTTATCCCATTTGCTCACAATGGCCGGCTCATTCACCGCATCCGGGATCCCCTCGAGCATCACCCACGCGGTAATGCTTATCGCATCGGTAATGTGATAGCTGTCGCTCGTGCCGGCATCGACATATGCTTTCCCGCCGTTGAGAAAGAGCCCCTGGTTCGAACGCCCCTCGCGCCAGGGGTTGAAGTCATCGACGTACATGATCTCGGCTTCATTCTTATTGCCGGACATATCGCGTATCTTCATGCCGCGGCCTTCATCGAACGCCCAATATGCCGTCATTGCGGGTGCTGACGGCTTTTCCGTCCTGGCGGCGGATGTATTCGTCTGGAATTTCCCGCGCACATTGGTACGCCCCGGTCGCGTCTGCGCAGAAGCGACCGCGATAACGGCGATGAAAAGCAGTACATATGACTTCATGGGACCTCCCGAACAAGCACGTGTCGATTATACCAGCGAAGGGGGCATTGTCAAATATCGCGGCACTTGCCAATTTTTGTAAAATTTTATATAGTATGCTCAACAATCATCAAGCGGTGATATCCTATGCGGAAACTTTTCAGTAAGATCGCATCAACGATAACGCAGTGGTTCGGCTCCGACTACTCGGTGCTTGCCGATGTCCCGGAGAGAAAAGGGATAGACTGGGTCGCGAGTGTTCCTTTTATCGTATTCCACCTCATGTGCTTCGGCATTCTTTGGGTAGGCACCAGTCCGTTCGCCATAATCTTCGCCACCGCGTTCTATTTCATCCGGATGTTCGGGATAACCGCATTTTATCACCGCTACTTCTCCCACCGTGCGTTCAAAGCGAACCGGTTTTTCTCGTTCCTCTTTGCTTTTCTGGGCTGCTCCGCCATGCAGAAGGGTCCCTTATGGTGGGCAGCGATACACCGCCACCACCACATCCATGCGGATACGCCGGAGGACGTCCATTCCCCGAAGATACGCGGTTTTCTCCACAGCCATATCATCTGGATACTCTCCTATGAGAACAAGCGCACACGCATTGAATACCTCAAGGACTGGCTGAAATTCCCGGAGATCGTATTCATCGATAAATTCGCCCTCGTCATCCCGTTCATCACCGCTATCGCTGTATTCCTCACCGGACATATCCTGCATCACGTCTCCCCGGCTCTCGGCACCAACGGCATGCAGCTCCTTATCTGGGGGTTCTTCGTATCAACGGTCATGTGCAGTCACGCGACATTCTCGATAAATTCCATCGACCATATGTTCGGCAGCAGCCGGTATGACATGCCTAACACCAGCCGCAATAATGTGCTCATGGCGATACTCACCCTTGGCGAGGGCTGGCACAACAATCATCACCATTATGCGATAACCGCCCGCGCGGGATTCTATTGGTGGGAGATCGATGTCACGTATTACCTGCTCGTGTTCCTCTCATGGTTCGGTATCGTAAAGGATATTCGCCCGCTCCCGAAGGAGATGCGTGAGAGTGGTCAACTCCACTCAAAAGAACGCTGAGCGCACGACTCCGCTCAATGAACGAAAATTTACTTTTCAGACACCCGAGGATAGCCGAAAAAAAACGGGTGTTTTAAGACCCCTTATTTCCTGAACGGAATCTTCGAGACGATCGCTTCCGTACAACCCTTGAGCGCCGGTACCGGATTCGCCGCATCGCCTTCGTATTCAATGACCGCAACACCGTTGAAACCGATATCGGTTATCGCTTTATTGACCGCATCAAGATCGATATTGCCGGTGCCGACGACGACGTCGGTATGTTTCCGGGCGCGGTCGAACGTGAAGTCCTTGAGATGAAGGATGTATAATCGGTCCTTGAATTCCTGTATCATCTTCACGGGGTCCTCGCCGGCATCGAGCGCCCAGGCAGTATCGAGATTAAGACCGATGCGCGGCGACGTTTTTTTGAAAAGCCATTTGAGCGCCGGTGTGTTCGAGAGCCAATGTTTTCCGCCGTGTATATGAATGCCGAGATGGACATTGTACTCTTCCGCGAGCTTTTCCGCAGACGCAAGCGCTTGATCGAGATTATCGAGCCCGAAATTCACGCTCATGTATTTGGCACCGCACATCTTGAGGAAATCGAACATCTTCCTGTCTTCCGCCTCATTCCCGGAAATGCCGTTCACACCGGTCGTAAGTATAGCAACACCTTTCTTCTTATAGGAATCGATGACGCCTTGGAATACCGACGGGTTCTTGAAATCCGCATGCACCGCGCATACTTCGATGGCGGCAAGGCCGATCTCTTTCACCATGCCGGCTACTTCATCATTATTCTTGAAATTCCTGAAGCAATAGCTCTGTACGCCGAGGGGAACGTCTTTTATCATGGGGAACTCCTTGTATTTGTCGCACTCAATATACGCATGGACATGCCCACAGGGAAATATCCAGAACAGCAAAATATATGTCTCTGACTACGGGCGTATTATCCAATTTTGTTACAGTGTGACATAAATGTATCACATATTTGTTACATGATCGCTAGAGTATTACGTAAATGCCATGAATTTCGCATGAATAGGCGGTATTCAAGCCGCATTTCTTTGGTACGTGGTTTGCACAAAGATAACCATGACTACCGAATTAAAACAACACGAAACTGCTGAAGGAGAGTCGAACATGCTGAAGATCCTGTTGGTCGACGACAACAAATACGTCATCGACGATGTGGGCGGGGCTTTGGAATCCGTGGGGTACTATTGCATCGGTGAAACGAACCCCATCAAGGCGCTGGAACTCTACAAGAAAGGCGACTTTGATGCGGTCATCGTCGATGTGAAAATGCCTCAGATGGACGGCATCACGTTCCTGAAAGAGATACAGACGTTCAACCCCAATGCCGTGGTGATAATCCTCACCTCATACGGCGACAGCGATACGTTCACCGAGGCGATGCGGTCGCGGGCGTACGCGTTCTTCAGCAAACCGGCCATGGACATACGCCAGCTTCTTGATTGTCTGAAAAAGATCGAAGCGGCATGATCGCCGCAGGGAGGGAGTCATGAAAACATATCATTGCGACCGATGCGGCAAGATAGAGAAGCCTCTCTTCGCCGTTTCACCCTATACGAAACGCTTCAAGATAGTGTGCGCATCGTGCCTTCTTCATATAACCGCAGCGGCATCCGAGGGCGCGCGGCGGAAAACGCACGGCCAGATAATGTTCGATTCCTATATAGAGGCGGGATATTATGGAATTAAAAGTATGTGACAAATGCCGAAGGCTGACGCTCAAGACCTATCGCGTTACCGATTACACTGACGCATACGGCGAAGTATGCTCCGAATGTTTCCTCGCCATCGTACGGGACACGACGGTACAGGAACCGGCGCTCAAGGGGGAACAATGAACCGAGGTTCATCGACCGTTCTTGCCATGCTCCTCGCCGCAGCGGCTGCACTTGCCGCTGTCGTTCCCGATGTCCGCATACGCATCGCGCTCGTCGTACTGTTCGCGGTATTGTTCCTCATACATGTCGTCCTTCGTGAAATGAAGAGCGAACGCGCTGCCGCACGAATGCAGGACGCCATTCATGCGCGGGACATAGCCCTCGCCGCAGCGGAAAAACACGCCGAAGGGCTTATCACCCTCCACGACCAGCGCATGCATGAGATATCAACGCGATACCGCGACCTCCTCGGCACCCACGAAGAGTGCATGGGAAGCATGTCATCGTTCCTGACACCGCTGTCCGGAACGCTCACCGATAAGACACGCGGCATCGACGTGCTCATGAGCCAGCTCACCGCCGTGCGCAAGGACATCGAGTCGACGGCGACGATGCTCTCCGAACGCTTCATCAATATCAGTTCACGTGCACGCACGCAGGCACAACGGTCGTCAGCCGTGTTCAATCGCCTGACCGGAGACAATGACGCCTCCGTCCTCGACGAGATAAAGACCGTGCTCGCCTCGCTCACTGCCAATTTCCGCGAGAACACGCTGCTCACGAAAAAAAGCCTCTCCTCGCTCGATGTCATCGCGGAGAAAGCCACTCATGTGAAGGACATCATCGGGAGCATAAGCGATATCGCCGACCGGACGAACGTGCTCGCGATAAACGCCGGCATCGAGGCCGCACGTGCGGGGGCGAGCGGCAAGGGCTTTGCCGTCGTTGCACATGAGGTCCGGAAACTCTCCACGCTTTCCGAACATGCCGTGAGCGATGTGCGCGCCATCATCGGCGAAATGACATCCGCTTCCGAGAATGCGTACCGCGAAGTATTGAACGGTGTACAGAAATCATCGAAGGACACCGATTCGGCGGAGGCGACGTTCGACGCGACGCTTGCGCGCATCAATGAAACGATAGGTTTCGTGCGGGCGGAGCTTGCCGATATGCGCCGCGAGACGGAATCGCTCGCGAAGGACACCGATGCGGTGGTCATCGCCATGCAGCAGCACGATATCATTCGACAGCGCGTGGAGCATGTGATCGAACCGTTATCGGCGTTCGGCGCCGAGCTCAAGGGGCTCCTCGGGACGGTAGGCGACATGGGCTACTCCGGCGAGGTGGCGCGTACGAAAGAGCTCGAATCGTGGCTTGCCGGTTTCTACACGATGGAATCCGAAAAGGAGATAATGCGTCGTACGCTCACCGCGGGCGGATGACGTATCGAGAGACAAGGAGGCAGGACAATGGGGAAAAAAGTTCTTATCGTCGACGATTCACCCTCGATGCGGCAGATGGTGAGCTTTACGCTCTCCGAGGACGGATACGAGGTGATCGAGGCGGACAACGGGAAAGCGGCGCTCGGAAAGCTCGACGGGAGCGCGCTCATCATCACCGACATCAACATGCCGGAGATGAACGGGATCGAGCTCATCAAGTCCATTCGGGGGAATGATGCCGTGAAATTCGTACCGATCATCGTGCTTACGACGGAGTCCGAGCAGTCGAAGCAGGACGAGGGGAAGGCTGCAGGAGCCACCGCGTGGATAGTGAAGCCGTTCACGCCGGAGAAATTGAAGGAAACGGTGAAGAAAACGCTCGGATAGATATCGCCTCTTTCGGAGATGCCCTTGTTCAGTATCATCGAAAGACCGCCCCCCCTGCAAACGGGGGGGTAGCGAGGAGGAACGTATGGAAGCCATATCGGTACGAAATGACGGAAATGGGATACTACTCACCATTACGGGCGAGGCGACCATAGCGGATGCAAAACGAATGCGCGAAGAATTTCTATCCCATCTGCGCGTACGGCATATCGCACTCGACCTGAGCGGTGTTACCGACGCCGACACGACGTTCCTCGAGATCATCAACGCTTTCCGCCTGAGCGTGACCGCGGCGGGCGGATCGCTCACCATAACGGCATTGAGCGCATCGGTACAGGAGCTTATGCGCACCTGCGGGTACCGCCTCCCGTCAGGCAGAACGACCATCGCGCCAGCGTATCGGGCGGCGTAATACGTATGCGTAAGTGAATGAGGGAATGTGATGGATACATCGAAATTCGCAGACACCTACCGCGATGAAGCGGTCGAGCTTCTCGAGAAGATAGAACGCTCGCTCGTAGCGCTTGAAAGCGCGCCGACGGATGCGGAGATAATCAACGGTATTTTCCGCTCGCTCCATACGATCAAAGGCTCGGGCGCCATGTTCGGCTTCACGCGTATCAGCGGCTTCGCCCACGAATTCGAGGCGCTCTTCGACCTCGTACGCAAGGGAACGCTCGCCGTATCGAAGGAGATCATCGACATTACCCTCGCCGCATCCGACCATATACGCGCGCTCCTTGCCGACGAAACGTCGGTGACCGAGGATGCGACCGCGCGCCTCACATCGCAGATAGCGAAATTCCTCCCGATGAAAGCGGCGGCACCGGTCATCGAGAAAAAAGCCCCCGCCGCTGCTCTGCGCACGTACCGTATACGGTTCAAACCGGCACAGGATATATTCCTCCGCGGCGTCAATCTCATCCCGCTCTTCAATGAGCTGCGTGCGGCCGGCAGCGCGTTCATCTCAGCCGTTCCCGGTTCGGTGCCGCTCGACGAGATCGATCCGGAAAAATGCTACACTTCCTGGAACATCATCCTTACGACGAGTAAAGACGAGAACGCCGTACGCGATATATTCATCTTCGTCGAGAACGGCAGCGAGATAAAGATCGAATGCATCGATGAGGAAGGAAGTTTTGACGACGGTGACTACAAGCGCATCGGCGACATCCTCATCGAGCGCGGCGACATCACCCGCGAGGAATTAGCGGATCTTCTCGCCGAACACAAGAAACTCGGCGAACGCGCCGTTGAGGAAGGCATCGCCGAGGCGCATCAGGTGGAAGCGGCGGCGGCGGAACAGGCCCATGTGCGGAAAATGCGCGAGGAACGGAGATCGGAGATGGCCCGCGCGACGATACGCGTACGCAGCGAGAAATTGGACCACCTCATGAACCTCGTGGGCGAACTCGTCACGCTCCAGGCGCAGCTCGGGCAGACGGCGCTCAGTCGCGATGACCTCGACCTCATATCCATGGCGGAATCGTTCGAGCGCGTCATCGTCGACCTCCGCGACACATCGATGGTCATGCGCATGGTCCCCATCGATGAGCTCTTCAAAGGCTTCATACGCCCGGTGCGCGACCTCTCCCATGAGCTCGGCAAGGAGGTCGAGCTCGCCATGTTCGGCACGGAAACCGAACTCGATAAAACGGTCATAGAATCGCTCAAAGACCCGCTCATGCATATCATACGCAATTCCATCGATCACGGTATTGAGCCGCAGGAGTTGCGCACTGCCCTCGGGAAAGCCCCCAAGGGAACGATAACGCTTTCCGCCGAGCACCAGGGCGCGCATGTCGTCATCACCGTTGCCGACGACGGCGCAGGGCTCAATCGCCAGCGTATTCTCACGAAAGCGATAGAGCGCGGCATTGTCAAGGAGGGCGCCGAGCTTTCCGGCCGGGAGATACAGGAACTCATTTTCCTCCCGGGGTTCTCCACCGCAGAAAAGACGACGAATGTAAGCGGCCGCGGGGTAGGCATGGATGTGGTCAAACGCAATGTGGAAAAACTGCGCGGGAGCGTGGAAATAGAATCATCGACAAGCGGGACAAAGATGCTTCTCCGCATCCCCCTCACGCTCGCCATCGTGGACGGGCTCCTTGCGCGCATCGGCACGGATTTCTATGTGCTCAATCTCTCCAATGCGGATGAATGCGTCGATCTTACCGAGGAGATACTCTCCACCGGCAACGGGAGCGATGTCATCAACATTCGCGGGGACATCATCCCGTACATACGCCTCCGCGACATGTTCAAGGTGGAAAGCGAACGCACCGCGGTCGAGCGCATGGTGATAACGCATCACAACGGTGAACGCGTGGGGCTCGTGGTCGATGATGTGCTCGGCCAGCATCAGACGGTGATAAAATCCCTGGGGCGGGCATTCAAGGGCGTCGGGGAGGTCTCCGGCGCCACGATACTCGGCGACGGCTCCATTGCATTGATACTCGACGCGAACGCGATCATAAGCAGACAAATGCGCTTTCGTGCAGAAACAATGAGAAGCGACAAGGGGGAGAGAACGGCGGAAAGCAGATGATCGTCGATAAGAGGACAGAACGAGTGAAAAAAAACGGAGAAATACAATGAGAATAACTATCGGTAAAAAACTTGCTGCAGGGTTTGCCGCAGTAGTGATCATAACGCTTGTATATGGGGGCTACAATCTCATACAGCTCAGATCGCTGCAAGGCATGCAGGATGAGGGTGCTCAGCGTGCGAGTGACGCGCTTATCGCCCAGGAAGCTGCCGCCATGGGCGCTGAATTGTACCGCGTCATAGCGGATACGATAATCAACAAGGACTTCAAGGAATCGGAGAAGCTTTGGAACGTCGTCAAGACAGAGGCGTTAGGCGACATCACAAAGATCGGTGAGATTGTCGATACGGACGCGGAACGAAACTGGCAGAAAGAGTCCGACAGGAAGCTTACCGAGATAATCACGTTATACGAGAAAAAGATCCTTCAGGCCGTTATCGACGGGGACATGAGACTGGTGCGTTCGCTTGACGATGAAATGGATACGCTCATTGACGAATATCAGACCCCGCTTGAAAAGATCGCCGAATCGCTCGGTAATGAGCAGAAAGAGGCGGACAAGGTATTCGATGGATCGATAATGAATATCATCATCATCACTATCGTGGTCCTGCTTCTTGGGGCCGTCATCGCCGCACTAATAGCAACGTTCATCACACGCGGGATAACCATTCCGCTGAACGCAGCGGTGAACATTGCGGGAACGGTAGCCAAAGGCGATCTTACCATCACGGTCGAAAAAAAGTTCCTGGACATGAAGGACGAGATCGGAACGCTCGCCAATGCGCTCTCCGCCATGCTCAACAAACTGCATGAAGTTGTCGAGACGGTGAAAAATTCCGCAGCGAACGTCGCCGCGGGCAGCGAGCAGATGAGCACGTCGAGCGAAGAGCTCTCTCAGGGCGCAAGCGAACAGGCGGCGAGCGTGGAGCAGGTATCGTCTTCGGTCGAGGAAGTATCATCTTCCATAGAGGAAGTGTCATCATCGCTTGAGGAAATGACGGCGACGATAAAGCAGAACTTCGACAATGCAAGCCAGACCGAAAAGATAGCCGTAAAAAGCGCGAATGACGCCAGGGACGGCGGGGCCGCGGTAAGCGAAACAGTCAAGGCGATGAAAGAGATAGCGGACAAGGTGACCATCATACAGGAAATTGCGCGGCAGACGAATCTCCTCTCGCTCAATGCATCGATAGAAGCGGCACGCGCGGGCGAACACGGCAAGGGATTCGCCGTTGTCGCGAGCGAGGTGCAGAAACTAGCGGACAGAAGTCAGCGCGCGGCCGGTGAGATAGGCGAACTCTCGAAGAAAAGCGTGGGCGTCGCAGAAAAGGCGGGCGAAATGCTCAATAAGCTCGTACCGGACATACAGAAGACATCGGAGCTTGTGGCCGAGATAAGCGCGGCAAGTTCGGAACAGAACAACGGGGCCGGGCAGATAAATAATGCCGTGCAGCAGATAAACGGCGTCGTGCAGCAGGTCAACAGCGCCGTACAGCAGTTGAACGGCGTCGTACAGCAGAACGCATCGAGCTCCGAAGAGGTCGCATCGACGGCCGAAGAGCTTTCATCGCAGTCGGTGCAGATGCAGGACGCCATCGGCTTTTTCAAGATAGGCGACGAGGCGGAATCGAAGCGTATGCTCGCCTGGCAGCATCAGCAGAGAACGCTCACGGATAATGTGAAGAAACCTGTCGCTCATCTTACCGCACATGTCACACCCGCGCATACGAAAACCGATGCGCAGGGCGGCAGCGCTCATGGATCGAAAAAGCCGGAGGCACAGCATGCGAAACCGTTTGACGCCTCCGCCAAGAAAGGCGTAACGATCGACATGACGAATCCGGGTGATGACGAGGACGGGGAATTCAAGAAGTATTGAACCTTAGGGAGTATGTATATGATCCGAAGAAGATCATCAGTAGCATGGCGCATCATCGCGGCCGTCGCCGTGTCGTTCATCGCCCTCATCATCACCGTGTCGGTGCTGACGTTCATCCTTGTTACCGGATCGTTCAGATCGGTACTGGCGAAGGAATTCGGGGCAAAAGTACGCTTCATGACCGAGGAGCTTGCGAAGAAGGACACTGAGTTGGCCGCGACCGGGATGTATGAGGATTATGCGTCAGCGTTCCAGAACAATCTGCTGCAGCGGTTCGAGCAGATCTATTACGGTGAAAAAAAAGCGGATGCACTTTCCGAATACCCCATCATTGTCGATGCGAACGGCGACCTTCTTATGCATCCCGATGTGCGCCGCGGCGAGAACACTGCCGGCAACAATATGGAATTCCTCGCGTTCGCCGGGACGAAGCCGAACGGCAGCGGCGTCTATGAGAGCAAAGGCACGCGCTACTGGATAACGTTCGGCACGTTCGAGAAATGGGGCTGGCGTGTCGGCTTTCAGATACGTGAGTCCGCGATGAACAAGACCGGCATCGATCTGGTCAGAAGGCTCGTGATCATCATGCTCATGGTGAGCATACTTGCGACCGCCGCTGCAGGTCTTCTTGTTCGGAACATGCTCATACCGCTCGGCACCATGACGAAGGCGCTCGGTCAGGTTCGCGATGGCGATCTGACATCCGCCGGGGATACGCTCGCGCTCAACGAGAAGTATCTCTCGATGCAGGACGAGATAGGAGAGCTTGCACGCACGACACGTTCGATGTCCGGGGAACTCTCCCGCATCGTCGAGGACATCAAGGGCGTCGCCGCGACCGTGAGCGCAGGGAGCGAGCAGCTCTCCGACTCCGCGAACACGCTTTCCCAGGGAGCGGCGGAGCAGGCTGCCGGCGTGGAGCAGGTCTCATCCTCGATGAATGAAATGTCATCTTCCATTGAAGAGGTATCCTCCTCGCTCGAGGAGATGGCGGCCACCATTCGGCAGAATTACGACAATGCGCGGCAAACGGAGAAGATCGCGGCAAAAAGTGCGGACGACGCACGGGGGGGGGGGGGGGCCCCCCCGAC
>JBBTBY010000061.1 GCA_038043445.1 Spirochaetota bacterium | reverse complement strand
GATGGATGCCGTATAGTATTTTTTCGATTTGTTCAGGAAGAACGGTATGAGCTCCGAGTAGTGATCGTTGGGGGTCTGCTTGACGAGGTCTTCGAGGAGCCACGAGCAGCGAAGCGCGCATATCCCTTTGCGCAGCGTCGGGAAAACGTTCTTCTTATGGAAGTTGTACCCTGTCATGGCGAGGAAATAGCTTGCCGCCCCGTTGATGAGATCGCGCGGTTTTTCGAAATTGAGATCGCGCCCGAATATCACCTTGGCGTATTTGACACGGTTGGGCTTTTCCAGATGCGCCTCGTCGCGGCGGGCGGGATCAAGCTTATGGAAATCCTCGTTGAAGACCGCATAACAGCATTCCGGGCAGACGGCGACGACGTAGATGAGCGGGTTCACCCTGCCGTATTTCTTGCTGTCCTGATATGTTCGACGCAGGTCGTTGCGCAGACTCCCGGCGATTATCCTTCCGCCGCCCGTGTACATGAACTCATGTGAATACTCGTGTTCGCACACCGGACATTTCCGGGGCGTTTTCTCCAGGTAGCTTACTTTCGGCGATTTACTGTCATCTTCCTTTTCTTCGTCCGCCATGGAACCCTCAGCGTTTCACGTAATAGTAGCCGGATGTCGCGACGATATCGAACTGGCTCTTCGTCGCCTGCATGATGCGCGAAAAGAGGAGGTTCAATCCCAGACTGTCGCTCCCCATATGACCGGCGCATACGATATTGATATACGATTTCTCACAGCGCTCGCGGTGCTTGTCCGGTATATGCATCACCACCAGCGTGCCGATGCCGGCGCGTGCGAGCTGATCCATCTCTTCTTCACTCCCCGAGGTCCCGCCGGTCATGTGGAAATAGACCTTGCCGGCGCGGTTCTTCTCCGAGCCGTTGAAAAGGTTCGGCGCATTATTGTCCTTTACAGAGGCCTGATATTCGGGTAATTCACCGAGTATTTCGAGGATGTCGCCGACCGTATAGGGCTTCTTCTCGGCGATGAGCGCGGAGAGGAATTGATCGACCTGATTATCGGCGACGGTATGCATGCAGACCATCGGTATCCCGAGGAGCCGTGCATGGTCCACAGCACGGGTATGATTGTTGGGCGAAACGCTTCTCCCGACCTCCCGTATGCGTTTGCTGAGCGCGCCTTCCGCCTGCGCTATGGGCACTCCGTGGCGGGCGAGCACTTCGGCCTGCATATCCATCACTTCGTAGAAATTAGCGTAGGCACGCCCTTCGGGGTGATGTGCGATGACGCAGTCGATGCCGGCGCCTTTTTCGTTCAGGCGGTCGGTAAGGAGCACTTCCGGCGCTTCCATATCGATGCCGACGATGACCTTCTTTACCTGTTTCGAGACATCCCCGTTGAGTATGCGGCAGTCCACATAGGGGTTCCAGAGCGTCTCTTCATCGAACGACGCTTTTTTCTTCGCATCGGTGATCTTCTCGAATTCCTTCCTGCGGCGCGCGAGTTCTTCCCCCATGAAGATGCTTCCCCGCGGGTCATGTGCGATACCGGCCTTGACGCCGGCTTCATGCAGTTCTTTGATGGTCAAATTCGCCATACGTTCTCCCCGGAATAGTGCTTCCCTGCTACTATACCCATAACAGGTGTTTTGTCAAATTCGGCGCATACTGCCGAATCATTACCTGTGGTTTTATTATTTCTTACGTGTTATTTTGGGGATGCTTACAAGGGGAAGAGCAGATACGTATCGTCGACGCGGTAGCGGAAATCCATGACGCGCGGCCAGCGCGCAGGTGTGAGCCCGCGCTCCCAATCGGCGATGCTTTTCTTCATGGCGTTCACGACATCAGGGTGTTCCGCCGCACGGTCATTGTGCTCGCCCGGGTCATTCCCGATGTCATAGAGCCAGGTGCGCCCCGCGCGGTCATCGACGATGATCTTCCATTGATCGCGTATCGCCGCGCGTACATACAGCGTGCGCCAGAAGAGCATACGCCCGCGGTCCGAACCGTTCTCAAGCCGCGACAGGTCCACGCCGTCGATGGGGCGGTCTTTCGGTCGAGGTATCCCGACCGACGCCATCGATGTCGCATAGATATCCATGAGCGATACGGGAGCATCGACCGTTCTCGGGGCGATATGCCCCTTCCAGCGCATCATCATCGGCACGCGAACGCCGCCTTCGAAGAAGGTGAATTTCCCCTGTCTGAGCGGGAGATTATCGACGCCGGCATACGTCGCAGCACCGTTGTCGCTTGCAAAGAATACGAGCGTATTCTCATCGAGGCCGCACTCGGAAAGCGTGCGTGTTATCGAGCCGATGGCGTCATCGAGCGCGGATATCATCGCGTAATACACCCGGCGATTATGGTCCGTGATATGCCGGAATTTATCATAGTAAGATACCGGGACCTGAAAAGGCGTGTGCGGTGCATTGAACGCTGCATACAGGAAGAAGGGCGAGCCCGCGGACGCCTTCGTCCGAATGTGATCATTCACCTCTCTCGCAATGGCGAACGTGAGATATTCCTTTTCATCGATGATGACGCCGTTCTTTCGTATCGCAGAGAGTCCCTTCCTCTCCTGCGCCCACATATGCCTGTCAGAAAAATACGTGTGCCGCGATGATACGATGTTCGTCGCATTGACCGGCGCATAGAGCGTGAACGCTTCGTAAAAGCCGTACTGATCGCGGAAACCGCGTGCGGTGGGAATGCGATCACTGCCGTAGCCCAGATGCCATTTGCCGATGCATGCGGTCGCGAAACCTGCGCGCGAAAGTATCTCCGGCAGCGATATTTCCTCGGACGGCATGCCCTGTGCCGCATATGCCGACTCCGGCGGTACCGGCGCGAGCGGGGCTATCTGCCATTCGCCTGTGCGTGGAAGGATGAAATTTTTATACGCATAGTATTCGAGCCGGTTCTTCGGATAACGGTTCATCGGCTGAAGCTCGAAACCTGTCCGCTGATGATACCGTCCGGTGAGGAGCGATGAGCGCGACGGTGCGCAGATAGGAGAGGTGCAGTAGGCGCGCGTGAAGGTGACGCCCTCAGCGCCGATGGCATCGATGTTCGGCGTTGCGAGATTCGTTCCCCCGAAGCGGGAGACATCGTAGACGCTGAGGTCGTCGGCAAGCAGTAAGATGATGTTCGGTCCGCGGCGAGGCCGTACCCCGGAAAGATAATCGTTCTTCCGGGCGCGCAGGCGTTCATCGGCCACTATCACCAGGCGTTCATCGGTGAGCGGCCATACGAGCCAGGCACATGCCGCGGCGAGCACTATCGCGGCGGTGATGATGAGGATACGATGCGGCTTCATCGCGGCTCCGATCATACGCTCAATGAGCGGAATGCCGAGGGCGAAACCCCGGTGACCTTCTTGAACACTTTGCTGAACGAGGCGATATCGGCATACCCCGAGGCTCGGGCTATTTCGGGCATGGCGCGTTCACGGAAGAGGAGCATCTCCTTCGCCGCTTCGATGCGCATCGAGCGCAGGTGGTCCGCCGGCGTCGTCCCGAAATACGTACGGAAGCGCTTGATGAAATGGTTCACCGATAGCCCGTGCATCTCGGCGAGCAGGCGGTCGGTCATCGGCTTTTCACGGTTCGCCGCCATATACGCCGCGACCTCGTCCATGAGCGTGTCGCGCCCTGTTACCGATGTGATCATGTACTTGTAAAGGAATATCTCCATGTAGCGCGATGCCAATTGCAGCCGGTGGCGGTGCGGGCTTACGTATTCATCAAAAACACGTCCGAGGATGTCGCTCATGCCGTCGGTCAGAGCGATGTTCATGAAGCCGCCGGGGATGGAGAATTTGAAATGCGGCGCGAATTTCACCACCGACATCGTCACCGGGACGGGGAAACGGTA
Source organism: Spirochaetota bacterium (assembly GCA_038043445.1). NCBI lineage: Bacteria > Pseudomonadati > Spirochaetota > Spirochaetota bacterium. The sequence goes on along the minus strand of JBBTBY010000061.1, from coordinate 8,559 downwards.
GCCGTGCCTGAGGCCCGGAGCGACAACAGCGATCGAGCCGGAGCGGATCTCCTCTACGCTTTTACATTCGAGCTCTGCTCTGCCTTCATGGATCCAGTCGATCTGCCAGAAATCATGGACGTGCATATCCGCTTGTGACAGTGCCGGCGCCGTGTTCTTTCGATTGCAGACGATGAACCGTATCATTTCCAGAGCGTCAGTATCACGGTGACGATCAACGTGCCGAGGGCCTGATACCCGGCGTCGATGCCGAAGAGCGCGGGTTTTGTCTTGAAGAGCACGGTGCCTGCATTGAGCGGCAGTACGGAGAACGCGGTTATTCCCGCGGCGACAAGGATGGCGTCCTGTATCGATACGCATCCGAAAAGCTTCACGACGAGGTACAAGCCGAGCACGTACAGTGCAGATGCCACCACGTGACCGAGGAGGGGGAGCGCCGGCGTAACGTTGGACCGGCCCATTTCGGTTCCGGTCTCCTTTGCCCAGAGTTCACCGAAGAGAAAGCTGTACCAGAGGAATCCGAGCAGGAAATACGCGGCAACAGAAACAAGATACGGCAGCCAATTGAAGTGGAATGAAGCGTTCATTGATAACTCCGGGGATACTGTCGATCGCTAACGCAGCATAAAGAAGCCGACTTTCTGGTCCGGGGTGAAAGCGAACCCCCAGATATCCCACCCGTCCTTTGTCCGCTGTACGATGGCCGTGCCGGCGGCGAGAATATTATCGAATTCCTCGTACTCATACAGGCCATAGGTCATGCCGATGAGCCGGAGCATGAGAACGGTCACTTCGCTGCCTTTGAACGATACGCCGTAGCAGCGATGATGTGATCTGTGATACCCTTCGATCGCGCGCGTCATCTCGCCCGTGTCCTGCACCGTTCTCTGGTAAAAGGCATCATAGGCGGGCTTTATCTTCAGGTACAGGATATACACCTGAGAGGCGGTGTATCCGATGTCAATTGCCACCCATTCCTTCATTTTTTCGCTTTCGAGCGGCGTATCGAGGTCGGTGTCGATGGGATAGGGGATTATCTTCCAGTCGTCGATCTCGAAATTCTTATCTTCCCGATAGACGAGATAAATGCCGCGCTCGGCACCTTTCTCGATGACCTCGATGCCCGCAGGGAAATAGCCGACCTTCCAGAGCTCGTTCAGTTCGCCGCCGAGTTTCTTCAGATCGATGGGGTGCTTCTTGATTATCGGCGCAAGTTCGGCGAACAGCGGCGCAAGTGAGGTGAGCGCGAGCATGAGAACGAACCGTTTGATCTGTTCCATCAAGTGCTCCTTGCCTTCTGCACAAGTGTAATGCACGATTGACAAAAAATCAACTGCGATGTAGCATCGATGCGCATTTTAAAATGGACGTCGTAACGTACGCCGAAAAGGAATGTATAGAAATCGAACATATGGGAAAAGAAAAACCGCTCATCATACAGACCGACGGATCGCTCCTGCTCGAGGTCGATTCGCCGCATTTCGTGCGCATACGCGACGAGCTCCTGAAATTCGCGGAGCTCATGAAGAGTCCCGAGCATATGTATACGTACCGTATCACGAACATCTCGCTCTGGAACGCGGCGAGCTTCGGCGTCACCGCGGAATGGATACTCGATTTCCTCAGATCGAATTCGAAGTATAAGCTTCCGCAGAACATCACGTTCCAGATACGCACGAACATCGAACGCTACGGCAAGGTGAAGCTCGTGCGCGAGGGCGATGCGCTCGTGCTCACTGCACAGGATAAGCTCATTCTCGATGAGATCATGGGCTTCAAGTCGATGCAGAAATATATCCGCGACCGCATCGATGACAAACGGCTTTCCATCGACGGGTCGTATCGCGGGAATGTGAAGCTTGAGCTCATCTACGCGGGGTATCCCGTCGAGGACCTTGCGGGGTATGTCGAGGGAAAACCCTATCCGATAGCGCTCTGCGAGACGACGCTCGCGGGGCTGCCGTTCGCGCTCCGTGAGTATCAGCGTGAAAGTGTGGAGCTCTATCATGCCGGCGGCGGTGCGCATGGCGGTGCGGGTGTCATCGTGCTCCCCTGCGGTGCGGGAAAGACCATCGTGGGCATGGCGGCGATGGCTGCGGTCAAATCGGAAACGCTCATTATCACGACGGGGATAACCGCGTGCCATCAATGGAAGAGCGAGATCCTCGATAAAACGGACATACGCGCCGAGGATATCGGCGAATACAACGGCGAGACAAAAACGATAAAGCCCATCACCATCGCGACGTATAAGATAATCACGTATCGCAAGAGCAAGACCGACCCGTTCACGCACTTCGATCTTTTCTTCAAGAACAAGTGGGGGCTCATTATTTACGACGAGGTGCATCTGCTGCCGGCGCCCGTCATACGCGTCACGAGCGAGATACAGAGTACGCGGCGGCTGGGGCTTACCGCGACCTTGGTGCGCGAGGACGGGCTTGAAAAGGACGTGTTCGGCCTCATCGGCCCTAAGAAATTCGATGTGCCCTGGCGCGAGCTCGAGAGCAAGGCGTTCATCGCCGAGGCCATGTGCTATGACATACGCGTTCCGCTCGAAGGCGATGTGCGCATGGACTATGTGGCGGCCACCGATAAAGGGAAATTCCGCATCAGCAGCGAGCACCCCGCGAAATACGATGTACTGAGAAAACTGCTCGATGTGCTTGCCGGGAAGAACGTGCTCATCATCGGGCAGTATATCGATCAGCTCGAGGAGATACAGAAGCTTTTCAGGTTTCCCCTCATCATGGGCAAGACCCCCCAGTCGGAGCGTGACGAACTGTATGCGGCGTTCAAGAAGGGCGATGTGAAAACGCTTATCGTGAGCAAGGTGGCGAATTTCGCCATCGATCTCCCCGATGCGAACGGGCTCATCCAGGTGTCCGGTACGTTCGGTTCGCGGCAGGAAGAGGCGCAGCGTCTCGGGCGCATCCTCCGGCCGAAACCCGGCGAGAACAAGTCGTATTTCTTCTCCGTCATCACATCGGATTCAAAGGAAGAGGAGTTCGCACATAAACGTCAGCTCTTCCTCACCGAGCAGGGGTATTACTACGAGATAATAGAAGGCGCGGAGATCGATAATATATCACTTGCGCCGAAGGTCGATGACGCGGATGGGACCGATACGGGATCCAAATAAAATACTTGGAGTGAGGGGGAGTATTTTGGCGAGGATAGGGGTTGCTTATGATTCTATTCGCGGCAGATATTTGAGATCAATTGCGTCGGAAGAACAGAGTCACCAGGATGAACAGGATGAGCCGGATTATATCGTCACAGACACACTCACCCCATCCCCCGGCCCCTTCCCCTCTCTCACGGAAATCTGTATCAATAGTACTATCTAAAAAATTTCGGAGGTCATTGCTTAATACACATCGCTTCTTTCATGGCGTTCCTGGTGTCATGGCGAGAAAATGTCATTCAAGACGCCTTCCCTTCTTTGAGGAAAAAACAGGAGTAAGGAAAGGAGCGCCACGATGAACCGGATTTCATTTTATCCCGTCAATAACTCTTTCAATTCGCTTGTCAATATCCTTGACCGTATCGATGTCCCCGCGTTTTTCCACTTTCGTGAAATACAGTGTCCGCATCTTCCGAATGCCGATAGTGCGGAAGAAGAAATCGGCAGTGAGCGTAACGCCGATGAAGCGCTTTTTCTTACGTGTGGCCCCGAGCGATACTATTATCCCGGTCCGTCCTCTGGTATCGCTTCCGGCTTTATGAATGAATCGACGCGCGTAGAGCATTTGACAGCGGTCGATGAATATCTTCATCAGGCTGCTCATCGAGAAGAAATAGAGGGGAGGGACGAGTACGACGACGCGCGAGCTTTCAAGGAGCGGATAGAGCGCCTGCATATCGTCCGTGATGACACAGTTATTGTCGCGTTCGCAGGAGAGGCAGGCCGTGCAGGGGCGTATATCCTTTTCACGCAGTATGATGTCGGTGTGCGAAAGCGAATGGCGTGCAAGCGCAGCCGCGATGTGTTCCGTCAGGATATCGGTATTCCCGCCTTTTCTATGCGCACCGGATATGATGAGCACATCGGATGATGCTGCGGCGGGCATGCGCTACAGCTCGAAAAGCATCAGGCTGAACTTGAAGTTAACGCCGATATGGAACGTGAACGCAAAGGGAGTGGTCGCTCCCGGATAGAAGAAATTGTTCTGATAGTTATAGAACCGGTAGCTCTGCCCCGCGGTCACGCCGAATTTCAGATCGAGATTATCCATGGAGAACAGCGTTTCCGCAAGCAGCGCGAAACCGATGCGGTAGTTGAAAAGGCCGGCAAGGTTCACGCCGAACACCAGATCGGTGCCGATATCGAAGTCGAAGTCGACGCCGGTGCGGAGGGTGAACCACGGGAGGAGCGGGAATATCATTCCGGTCCTGAATATGAGCACGGCATAGGGGTTCACGACGCGAATGAGCCCATCATTGAAACGGATGCCGATGAAATTAGCGCTTTCGTCGAACGCAAGGGCCGCCCCGTTGGTGAGGTACGGATTGATCCAGGCATCGTAACAGATGAAATTGTTGGAGTCGAACATCCTGAAATTGAAGCCGAAACCGCCGCCGACCTCCAGATACGGTGTGACGGGGACAACGCTCTCGCGGAACGGGAAATGCTGATAGCCGAGGTACATGATACGCGCCGCGTACGCTTCGTAGAGGAATGACTGCCGTTCGTCGATGGGCGTGTAGTTCGAAGGCGAGTGACGCCGAACGACATCGATATCGATCTCGGTATGCCGGCCTGCGATGCTTGACTCTCGCGTCATGAAGTCGGCGGTGTATCGATGATACAGGGTGAGCGTGGAAAGCACATTAGTACCGGTACGCGCCTGATCGAGCGTGTAGGGGGTGAGCGAATAGGATATGTGGAATTCGTCGAAGGGGCGTGCCGCCATGGTCTCTTTGTCCCTGCGGCTCGCTATGAGCGGGAGCGCCACGAGCGCTGCGGCGATGATGATAGCCCGTACCGTCATGATGCCATCATTATACAGCACATGTCATCCATAACAAGTGCACCGCGGTATAGGTGAAGGGATGCTATCGCGATGGCCGGAACGGATGATATATCACTTGCGGTCTATCTCGCCTGCTGCAGGGATCGCATCCATTGCTTCGGGTATCAGCGCTATCCAGTCGGCATTGAGCGATTCGCCGAGCTGCATGAACGAGAGCGTATGTCTGCCGGCGCTGAGATAGAATAGGAAGCCCGTATCGCTGCCATCGCCGATGATCCTTATCTTCCAGTCATCCGTATTGTTCGCGAAGCCGTCCGACGGGGGCGGACCCTGTGTCGAGTCGAACGCGATGTTCCCCGCCTCTTTGAAGGGCACTTTGCCGTCAATGATGATCGCTCTTCGCGGGTATTTCGATGTGCAGTATTTCATCGCGATACGATAGAACCCCGGGGATGATACATCGATCTCTTTCGTGAGAAGGTCACCGTAATTGTCCCAATTGAGTATACACACCTTCGCGTTCTTTTTCCTGTCCGATATCTTTATGCCGCTTGCCGGGGGTATCATATCCTCGGCCTGCAGGATAATGGTTTCACCTGCAGCGTTCCCTGCAGCAGGTGCGCGCGCGTTCTTTAAGTACGTTCCATACGGTATGGCATCGTCCGATGCGGGGTTCTTCACCCGCGTGATCGCCAGCGCTGTCGTAAGCTCCAGGTCGGAATATGCCGCCGCGGAGCGTACCGATAAGCACTTGACCTTGGTGAGGACGGCGTTCGACCAATCGATCACAGTTATCGTAAAGGGGCGGTTCGCTGACATCGCGATGGAGACATGTTCCCAGGACAGTGAATACGATGCCGGGCCGATCTTCTGCACATCGATCGCTGTCCCTGTACCGGTGTGAAAGCGGAACCACTCATCCCCGGCAGGACGTTCTGCCTTCATAACGGCTTTGTCGGTGATCGTCACCGTTCCCTGTGCGGTCCAATCGACTTTTCGCCGCCAGGATGCGACATCGGTATATGCTTCGGTGCCGATGATGGTGGCGCTTCCGCCGCTGTCATCCAATCGATGGACGACTATGGGCGTGGCTGCATTCCCGAGAGAACGCGGCTTTGCCCCCGGTGTCTGCAGTATGCTGTGCCCCTTGACATTGGCGAAGATGTCATCGAATCCCGGTGTCGCGTATCCCGGGGTTCCCGATTCGACGATGACAGGCCGAATGCCGTTGTATATCGATACCTGTCCGTTGTCGCGGTGGATATGGAAATTATTGTGCGACCCGCCGCGCAGCCAGAGACCGATATCGGTATTGATATCCCAGCCGGTGCGCCAAGTGAGTATCTGCTGATCGCTGAAGAACGAAAAATTCGCAGGCGGCTTCATCGTTCCCGGTATCTTCGGCGCGTAGTACGAGTAGACGAGCGATGCCCAGTCCGACGGGAATTCGCCGAAGAGGTTTTCCGCTGTCCATGCCCCGGCTTTATCGTCAGCGACGAGCGTTGCAAAAAGATAGAGCGGGTGCACGCTCGTGCCGTAGCGCGCGGTGCCGCAGTCGAAGGCGTTCACGGTAAAGCGCCCGGGCATATGCATCTGCGTGTACCAGGTGCTGAAATTCCTGGCGAAAGGATATCGTGCGAGTCGCGCATCGCCCGCAAGCTTCATCGGGAACATGGCCATGAAGAGCAGATGCGTCGTCATCGTGGCATACGCGAAGCCTTCGGCGAAGCTCCCGCTGTCGCCCTGCGAAAGACATGTCTTCGAAAGCCCGAGCACGGAGAACTCATACGCGTCGCGGTTCTTCTCGTCACCGAGATAAAGACAGGCAGCGGCAAGCGCCGTGAGCGGGAATATCCACTGATTCGATTCGAACGCCTTCGCGCTCACATACCACGGTACGGCATCTTTGTAATCAGCCATGATGCGGTCAATTTCTTCCTGCAGGAGTACGCGGAGTTTTGCCTTGAGCTCTTTCGGTACCCGGTCTCCCATGATGGTGAGGACGTTCACAATGCCGAGGACGCCCCAGCCGGTCGCGAGCCATACACCGTCGCCGCGCGGTCCGAGCTTTCTCGTCGGCGTATACGCTGTCCATCCAGGACGCTGCAGCGGTTTCCAATGCTCGACGACCTCCGTGAGCTGGCGTATGATGAAATCATCGATGTCGCGATTGTCGGTGCGGCGTGCGGCGATGGCTGCGACGACAAGATTGTTAAAGAGAAAACCGTTCTGGTTACAGTCCGACATGGCAAGTGCGAATGTCTCTTCATTTGGGCCCGCATTTTTCGCTCGTCCGTCGAGATGAGCCGGGAGAACGTCTTTGAGGGCATACACACGGGTGATGATGCTGCCCCCGGCAGTGCGTTTTCCGGTGTCGACGATCTTGCCGAGGATGGCGGCGATGTTTTTATCGCTTTCAGCCCGTTTGAATATCTCTTCCCACGGATAATCCGGAAATACAAGTTTCCCGCCCCAGGGTTCGATTCTGTCAAGTGCTACCTGGATCTTTTTCGTTGTCGCCATGGCTGCCGAATCCTCTGCGGATAACTGCGGTGTCATCTGAGCATTCCCCCCGACCGTGATACCGCTTATCTGCCATGCAGTATCCTGCCTCGGCTTCAAGTCCCAGCCCGATGCATTGAAGGTCACCCGATCGATGCTGTGCCATCCCTTCGGGTTCCGCGATCGGGAGAATTTCGTCAGCGGTATCGTTATGTCCTGCCAGCCCGGTATCGGTTTTACCCGGTACAGAAAATAATCCCCGGCGCCGTTCTCGTTCGAAGATACGATGGTGATGATGTATTCGGCGTCATTTGCCGGACCGGCATGGAACCGGTACCTGAGTTCGCCGTACTTCGACCAATCACGCGGCACGGACCTCGATGCTATCGCTCCGCCTTTTGCTGCGTCATCCCATTTGAACGATGGTTTGTCCGAAGGCGATGCCGTGTCCGCGGAGCAGCCTGACCACCGCTCAATATCCTTCTCGGTATAGAGAAGAGCGAGCCCGTCTATGGACGATCTTCCCGTCAGCACGATGGCCCCGAATGAGACCGCGGTATCCGCTTTCGGCTGTATACCCCAGCCGAAGGAATTGAACACGATCTTGTCTACCTTGTGCCATCCGACCGGCGAACGTGTCGGCTGGAATTTCTTGAGCGGCATGGAGATATCCTGCCAACCCGGTATCGGCTTGAAGCGGTAAAAGTAATAGTCGCCTTCGCCGTTCGTGTTCGACGATATGACCTGTATCATGAACTCCGCGCCGTTATCGCTTGCAGTGAACAGCGAGAACGAGAGCGCCTCGACCCCGCTCCAGTCCGACGGTGCGTTCGTGGACAGAAGCTGCCGTCCTTTTCCCGCACCATCCCATTTCATCGAGGGGCCGTTCTTGGTGTGGAGAGCGTCAAGCGATGCTCCCGACCAGCGTGCGATGTCTTTCTCGCCGGAGTAGAGCGGAATATCGGCGGCATAGAGCTGCACCGCGATCGAGAGAATAATAATGATGCGGTATTGAAGCATATGTTCCCCGTATGAACAGAGGTAGTGTATAGTATACTACAAGCCTGATGAAATGCACTTG
>JBBTBY010000060.1 GCA_038043445.1 Spirochaetota bacterium | reverse complement strand
GCTCCCAGAGTTTGTAAAATACGATCTCAAGGGCTGATATTTGAGGGGGGCTGGGGTGTGGGGGCGTGTCCTCTTTCCCCCTAATTTTAAATTCCTGATCTGATTGGTTAATGTTAGTATTATAATAGCCCCTCTTTTCAGTTGGGCTCAGCCCATCTTTAAAGTTGGGCAGTGCCCCACTTTTTGGTTGGGCTACCCCATCTGAAAAGTTGGGCTCAACTTCTGGGTTGGGCAGGGTATCGCTCTCAGATGCGTCCTCATTGCCCGTATACGCATCGTTTTCGGCCTCATTTGAAGCGCTAAGATCGAGCTGATGTGTTTCCTCGGGTTGGACTTCTGGAACCTCGTCTTGCGCTTCCTTTTGCTTCTGAGGCGTATTCTCTGGTGCCGGGGCGGGGGGAGTTTCCGTTGTGTCTGTATCAAAGTAAAGAAGATCAGCCTTTTCGCCGAGCGTGAAATACGCCATTGACCTGACGATATGCCGGCAGAGGAGTTTCTCCGTAACGAGCGTGTTCATGCGTCGCCGTATTACATCGTTCGTCTTTATACCCAGCAGCGGCATGCAATCGATCAGATGCTTGTAATCGATCCATGTATATGGTTTGCCATCATGCATGATCCGTAGGAGCTTTGCGTTCGGGGATGTGATGATATCGCGGCTATAGTCGAAGATCGCCATGTCCACAAGGTCGAGTTTTCCAGCCTCAAAGTGCGTTGCAATCGCTTTCTGGTTAATAAATATCGAGTATTTCATCCGACTACTCCCGATTGAGCCTCTGTATGCATCATGCGTGCTTCACGTGCCGGGCGGTACTGGGCGCAGAACGGAGCGGCCTTGCAGTATTCGCAGCGCTTGAATTTATTGCCTTCTACGAGATCCACACGGAACGTTTTCTTGCCTTTCGACTCACGCTCCATATACCGTGCGTATTCGACGGCTTCGGTGCCATCGGTGAAGTTCTTCATCGACCGAAGTGTCTTTGCCGTCGATTCGTTCCAATACACTTTGTATTCATCCGCTTGCGCCCAGCGAAACTTCTCACTGCATTCGGGGAGTTCCTCGTTGGGAAGACCGGCGGCCCGTTCTATCGCTTCGACCTTGGTATTTATCCAGTCGGATATCGGAAGTCCTTCGATCGTGGTGCCGAGATCGTGGTCAAGAACAAGCAGCGGGCATTGAGCGGTTGCTGAATGCGAATTGTTCCAGTCGCGAAGGATGAGAATGTTTCTAATATGCTTAACTTCAAATCCGATGCGATTAAGGAGCCAGGCATACGCAAGGAGCTGCGTCCGGAAGTCTTCGAAATCTGCATGCATAACCCGATACACGCTTGTAACCTTGAAGTCGTATAGAATGCCTTCCTCGCCGTCGAAGCAATCGAATTGGCCGGAAACGGATATCCCCGAGGGCGTCAGATACATGAGGCGTTCCTCGGTGATATCCGATGCGCCCTCGCCTTTCTGGAGGAAGTCGTGAACGGCGCTACCGAGGAATCGCCAGAGGCTTTCCGACACATCGGTTGTGATCTCATTGCGATGGCGTTGTTCGAGCACGACGGACTGCGGGCTCTTTATGAGCTGTGTCATGCTGTATTTTGAGTTCTTTGAATACCCATCAGCCATAAGTGCGCGGACAAGAATTCCGGGGAGATTGTTGATGTTTGTGTACTGCATGCTTTTATCCTTTGTTTTTATTAAAACGGCACTTCGTCGTCGTTGTATCCGTCATCGAGAACGTAATTTGATTCGGGCTGTTTTTCATCGAGCGGCAGCGATGCCTCGCTATGTGATTGATCGTGGCCGTTACCATTTGCCGCTGATGATGCAAGCACCGGTGACTTCTCATTAACGGCCGGTTGAAGGCTATCGACAACGGCTTTTCGGCGCATGAGTTTCACATTGCTTGCGAAGAACTCGACTTCATAATGCGTCACACCCTCCTTATCCGTCCAGATATTCTGCCGCGCTTCACCTTCAACGATCACAAGGTCGCCCTTGTTGATGAAGCTCGTAAAATATTCCGCCGTCTTTCCCCAGGCAATCCAGTTAAAGTAATGAGCCGATGTTTCGACACCGTTGTACAGATTCACTGCGAGCGCGAATTTGCAGAACGATCTCCCGTTTTTTGAGGTTTGGAGTTCAGCCTGCCGTGTCGGGCGGCCAGTCATAATCACCACATTCGTATCATTTGCCATCAGTTATTCCTCCTTGGCGTATTTCCATAAATAATGACCGACTTGGCCGTTTGCTTTTGTGCTATCTCCGGTTTCGATTCAGGGCCGCCGGAAATAGTGATAACCGTATCCGAAAGCGTTGCCGGATGATTCACCTTGCCAACGGAAAGTGCCCGCTCAATCTCAAGAAGGTATCCAGATGCGGTCCGATCATTCGGGCGGGCGATGTAATATTCTTTCGCTTTGAGAAGCGCTTCCTCGGTATGGTCAAACCATGATTTCCCGGCATTCTTGCCGATGGGGGCAATTTCATAATTGGGTTCAGGCGGAAGTGCGCCCTCGGAAAGCCATGCTTTCAATTCACGACCGAAATCTTCGCCCGGCTTTTCGATCATCTTGTCTTGATATTTTCCGGTGCGATCTTTTATCACCCTGCAAATATGGTCGGGAGATATTTCAAGCAGGAGGTCGAATTCGTATTCGATGCCTTTTCCCTGCTCAGGCGCAAGTCCTACCCGTACAGGCGCTTTCTTCCCGTTACCCGCATCCTCGATGCTCCATTCAGTTTTTGAGCGAATTGTGACAAGCACATGTCCGGGGAAACTTACTATCGCTTTGATGAACTTCCGTTGTTCAGGAGTACCTTCGCTCCATGCCGCGAAGGTATTTCCCTTGTATTTCACATTTGCGATTTTATTAACTTTCTCAAGAAGTATCTGCCATGCATGCGAAAGCGAATCGATAATGAGAATGTCGTATCCGGCCCGTGCCGCCTCGTTTATCGCCTCGATATATGAATCGATTGAGGTGTCGATAAGATCGAGCACATCGAATACGAAGCGGTCAGCGTACTTTGATAACGACCCGTGTTCGGTATCGATAGCCGCAATCCTGCCTCCTATGCCGGTGGCGATACGAAGCATTGTGTACGATTTCCCCGCACCCGACGTGCCGAAAATTGCGCACAAGAGTTTAACGAAGCTTTTAATTGCTCTCTTAAATTGCATCCATGTCCTCCTTATTCTTTTCATGTTCTGTTTTCAGTTGCAAGGTTGGCTTGTTGCATTTCTCCTTGACAGGAATTTGATATTCGCTGCGGTTATCTTCACATCGTCGCGCTGTTCATTTGAGCCGGCAATTGACTTTGAAGAAAGTGTTCCGCTTACGAGGACAAGCGAGCCTTTGGATAGTGTTTCTGCCGATCGCTCGGCGAGCGCGCCCCATGCCGCGATCTTGAAGAAGCTCACATCATCGATGATATTTTTATTTTGGAAGTAGTATCGATTGTTGGAGATCGTGAACCTGCACACGGATTTACCGCTCTTTGTTCGCTTTAATAGCGGTTTCGATGTAAGTCGCCCTTCAATAACAATAATGTTTGTTTGAGCATTCATCTGTAAATTACTCCTTGTCCCATTTTGCATTCTTATATTCTTCCGTCATCCGGACTAATTCATGTGCAAGATCGTTCTCGACATTTTCAAACGCTTTGAACAAGCGCGTTTTCGTAGCCCTGCCTTCGCTGCACTGATACATGAAGCATTGGATGTCTTTAAGTATTTGATATGTATCACGTGCCAGTACCGCTTTATATCGATGCGTATACGGCAACTTTCTGCCGTATCGTTCATTCATGGCGAATCGATTAAGGTTGTGCATGTGCCGCGCTAATTGTTCAGGATGATCGAACGCGGAATATCCAAGCTTCTTGATCGAATCTGAAATTATTCTTTCGGGTCCAAATTCATCATCGCTCAATAGTGCTGCGATGCGGTTGATAACGCTATCGTTCACAATGTATGCGCTCATCTCAATCCTCCGTGATCTTGAAATTGCCGACGGTGTTGCCGTTTTCATCCATGATCTTTCCATCATCCTCACCGCCGATTATTCTGATGGCGACGTTCTTAAGGGCGACAAGGATATCGTTGCGACTTTGCATCGCATCATTGCCAAGTTCGATCTGTAATCGGAATGTACCAGTCATAAACACCTCCTCAACAAATATTGAATCTGATATATTCTTTCGCGCACTCAGCGTATTGCTTCCGTTCTTTCTTGAGCCTTTTCCGAATCCATGAAAACATTGAATGGATATCATCTTTTGATTCCGCATCGTGCCGGGTTTCCCAAGCAGCCGACACGATGTCTTCATGTGTTGTGAAAAAATCGCCGCATCCATCCGTATCCAATGCCTCCCAAACAATGAATCGCTCGGCAAACTTAGAAGTTGAACCGCAGATGTAATCCCCATTCCGTGTCCAATCATGTCCTTGAAATCGTTTCGCAACTATTTCGTATACATGTCGTCCCATAGCACCTCCGTTGCATTTTATTATTTGTGGTATCAGCGTGCGCAGGTGGCGGGTGTGGAGAGGGAGTTGCCACCCGCCACCGATTGCGCGAACGCTGGTACACAAACACGGCATGCTACCGACATGCCATTGTCCTTGTGGGGAATCGAACCCCGCTTCGGCCTACCTAAGGACACCACCGGTCAAGATCTAATCGACCCTGCGACAATCGCGCTTATTCATATTTCATCAACGCTTGACAATATCCTTCCCTCCTGATATCGATAAACGGTTCGCCATATGGCTGCCATCCATCGGCTATGTCTTCTCTCACTTTTTCCGAAAGATCGCCGGCGGATACACCGGTTTCAATGAAATAGTCGACGATTTTCATTTCATTTGCCCATTCACGCCCAGGCGGTGTGCTATCGCGAGCGGATGGTATTCATTCATGCAGTTTCGTAATTGATCAACCGAAAGCGGAAGGCTCCATTGAATCAATCGCGACTGATTGCAGCCAAGGATGGCTCTGATGCGCTCAATCTGAGCGCCATGATCGTACAAATGTATGGCGACGCTGCGCCGCAGTTTGTGGCTGCTGATTTGTATTCCTGCCTTCTTTCCAACCGACTTGAAGAGGGAACGAACGGTGTTTTTCGTTATCGCTTTCATATTTTCTGTAACAAAAAATCGATCAGCCTTGCCCCGTCTCGCCGAATGACTTTCAAGATAGTCCCTGCTCACCGATGGGATGAGAAGCGGCACTACCCGGGAGCGCAGAGTGCAATCATCATGAACATAAACGACCTCCTTTCCCAAATCGATCTCACCAACCTTGAGATTGCATATTTCTCTCAGACGAAGCCCGGCAGCATACATGAAATGGGTAATCGAATACGCGAGTGGACTTTCTTTTCGCGCACAATCCAGTATGATCATGACCTCCTGCTCGGAATAATGATCAGGACGTGTCGTTTTTCGGTTTTTGCTTTTTACTCTGTTTCTCATGCTAGTTGCCCCTCTTTGTATTGGCTTCCGTGGCTTGGTCGTTTTCTTTACCTGCATCCTTGCTTTCTGTGCTTTTATTGCCGACGATCGCATATGGATGCAGCGTCTTCACTTTCTCACGCAATCGATCACATGAGGTATGCGTGTACAAAGCCGTTGTTGCAATGTTTGTATGCCCGAGCAGTTCCTTCAAGTCCCTGATATCCGTACCGTTTTGATACAAATGTGTGGCATACGAATGTCGAAGCGTATGCGGTGTGAACGTAACCCCGGTTTTCACCCGGATAGCCTTCGCGTAATACGCGACGTCCTGCTCGACAAATTTCTTTCCACGTTTTGTAAGAAAAAGAAAATCGCCGTCACCGTTCGGGTTAATGGTGCGGCGATAGAGAAGGTATGCTTCGATTTCCGAAATGCATACGATTGGGACAATACGATCCTTTCCGCCCTTGCCGCGGCGAACTATTATTGCCTCGTTAATCAGGTCGACGTTTTGTATGCAGAGGCTGCGCGCTTCGGCATTGCGTAGCCCGCATTCGTACATAATTCGGAACAGCATGTGTATCGTTGTTCCGTAAAACTTGGCACATTCAACGACGCGTATGGATTGTTCCGGCGTCAACACGTTGGGAATCTTTTCTTCGATTCGCGGAAGCCGAACATCTTCAAAGATCGCTGCAGCGGAAAAACCGCATCGGCGTTGTGCAAATCTGAGAAATGACTTTATGCCGCTAAGGCGTCGGCGAATGTATTTGTTGGATACCCCCGACTTATTCCACCCTACCTGTAATGAGCAGACGATCTCAAGAACATCGTCCGATTTAGCGCCGTAAAGCTTCTCCTCCCCGCCGATGAATTCGATGAACGCTTCCGCATCTCTCAGGTATACTTCGGCGGTTCCCCTGCTTCTTTCTGCGTGGGTGACGGCATAGAATTGTGTTAATAACGACATGTCTATGCCCCCCTTAATCCGTTTCGTTTCGATGCACGTTGCCATAGGTAGCTCCTTTTGAGGGTTAATTCCTCATACCTATAGGCAAAATTATAAGGATATATAAGGGTCGCCCTTTTGGGGCTCCGATTCTTCTGGAACAAACATGAATTCTTGTATAATTTACTTTCTGGAACAGAGCAGTTCTCTATGAATTTACCATGGAGAACAGGAATTGCAGCAGACCGGCTGTACCGACGCTTCATGCGCGGTAAAGATCGGCCAGCTGCTCAATATGCAGTTCATGATACTCGGCAATGTGGCCAAGCTCGGTTCACGGTACATCCTTACGATAGACATCGTCGATGTTGAGAAAGGGTCCATCATCGTGTCCCAGAAAGAGAACGTCGACGGGTTCGACAAGATCGTCGATATCACGCCGAAGATGACCACCACCGCGATACAGCGGATGAAGGAAGTGCTGCAGGGCTCGCTTCGCATGGAATGGAGCCCGCTCAAGACGACGCTCTTCATTTCCGGGCTGACCACGCTCGCCGCGGCCGGCACGCTCAACGTGCTCGGCGTGCTTCAGAGCAGCTGGGCGAACGATTATTTCAATACGGTCTACATGACGGAAACGGGAACACCCGCCGCAATATCCACGAAGTATTCCAATTATCAGGGGCAGATAACCGCCAGCACTATCGAATACATCATCGGCTGGTCGCTCTACGGTATTACCGCAGGCCTCGCCGTATGGTGGTTCCTTACGCCGGACATCCCCGTACGAAGCAAGGCCGGAAAGACCGCGCTTGTCCCGAGCGTATCGCCGGTATTCTCCTTCGCCGACGGATCGCCGAAACTCGACGGCGCAGCGGTGTCGTTCTCGATGAGCTGGTAACGCGGCAACGCGTTCCAAGGATCACGTATGAAATTCCCGCTTATCATCATCGCTGCAGGAATGGTTCTGTTTACCGCCTGCATTCCCGCGCTCAAGTCACGCGACAATCCATACGACCCTGCGGGAACAGTGGCATTCACTGCGGGAAAAACATGGGAGCAGGCAACTCCTTCAGCCGCTTTTTCGGTACGATGGTCTTTCGGTACGCTCGTATACAAGAGTAAAATGTGGATCATCGCCGGCTATACCGGCGGAACGTTTTACAATGACGTTTGGTATACATCGAACGGCACAAATTGGATATCTACGACGACTTCGGCGGCGTTCTCAACACGAAACGGTCATGCTGTTGCCGTTTTTAACGATAAGATGTGGGTGTCCGGCGGAGTGAACTCTGCCGGCAGCTATGTCAGCGACGTATGGTCTTCATCCGATGGAGATCTATGGACGGCAGCAACAGCGAATGCCGCGTTCGGGCAGCGAGCACGGCACTCCATGTGCGCGTTCAACGATCAGCTTTGGGTCATTGCTGGCGGACAAAGCCCTGCAAGCCCAAGCAATGATGTCTGGAGATCGGCTGATGGCGTTTCCTGGTACCCGGTAACCGTGAATGCACCATTCAGTGACCGCTGCTGGCAAAATGTCGTCGTATTCGATAATAAGATGTGGCTTGTCGGCGGCAGTTATAATTATGTTCCCAAGAACGATATCTGGTACACGTCTGACGGCACCAACTGGTCGCAGATAGTAGCCCCCGACTTTCTGCCGCGAGACCAGTTCGGGTTCGTACTTCATAAGAACCGGCTTGTTCTCATTGCAGGTCAGGCAAAAGCGACCGCGATACAAACGAACGATGTATGGTATTCGGCGAACGGCACGGATTGGACGCAACAGACCGACCGTGCGGAATTCCTTCAGCGCAGGCTGCATTGCGCGCTGTCTTTCCATGACGTCCTGTGGGTCATCGCCGGGAAGAACAATAATAACTTCGAAGCGAACGATGTTTGGTATTCAAAATAAATGCTCTGCAAGGAATGCACAAAAAAATGAAAAAAATCGGAACACTCATTGCACTATCAATAGCTGCGCTCGCAGGGATATCCTGCCTTCCGTCTCTGAAAGGTCATGAGAACCCGTATGACCCGAACGCGATATTTACCGCGGGGACAACGTGGCATAATGCGGTCGCATCCGCCCCGTTCGCCTGCAGATATTCCCACGGCTGTGCCGTATTCAAGAACAAGCTCTGGGTCATCGGCGGTGTTACGCAGAATCCGTATGGCTGGACAAACGATGTCTGGTATTCCGGTAACGGGACGAATTGGGTGCAGCTGAAAGTGAACCCCCCGTTCCATGCGCGTATGGATTTCGGCTGTACGGTATTTAACGACAAGCTGTGGGTGGTATGCGGCAACGCAGAAGGACAGTATTCGAACGATGTCTGGTCCTCTTCTGACGGTGACACGTGGGTGAATATGGCGCCGACATCGCCGCCGCCTCGGCGTATGCGCTTCGGCAATATTGCGGTATTCAAGAATAGAATGTGGATAGTCGGCGGATTGGATATCGTTGAGCAGACAAATGACGTATGGTCTTCAGCGGACGGCATAACGTGGACACGGCAGACCGCGAACGGCGGATTTCAGGCGCGGTACGATCATACCGTTTCGGTATTCGATGACAGACTGTGGATAGTCGGCGGCTTCAACGGAACGACGCCGCGCAACGATATATGGTATTCATCCAACGGCATCAATTGGACACAGATAACCGCCCCGGAATTCGGGCAGCATTGCTGGCATACGGCGCCGGTTCACAACAACCGCATCATGATAATCGGCGGGAGCTATAACGGCACCGGGCCGACGAATGATGTGTGGTATACATCGGGCGGCTCGACATGGACGGTCGCGACCGCGGGAGCTCAATTCCCACCGCGACTTGAGCATACCGCGGTATCGTTCAACGGCAGTGTGTGGCTCATTGGCGGACAGGTGAGTGACGGCGGTACAGTGTATACGAACGATATCTGGTATTCGGAATAAAAAATATAAAAGGATACAGCATGAAAAAGAAAGTCTACATCGCGCTTCTCGTCCTCACCATCCTCTTCACCCTTGCGGCGATATCCACCGTGATACCCGTGGTGGCCGCAAGCAAGGCGAATCTCATCGGGTATAAGTCCCATTGCAGTTTTATGCCGATAAGCACGCTCATCCTTCTCTTCTGCTCGGCGCTTGCCTGTACGCTCAGGGCGAAGAAATTCAAGTAAGCCACAGCACAAAGACACAGAGAAAAAACAAGGGAAAAAGCAAGAAAACCAATCAGTTCTCCGTGTCTCTGTGCCTCTAGCGAAGCGGGTGGCTGATTTTCTTTCTAAACTAACTGCATTGTCCCCCGACCGCTTCCCAACCGTAGCTTTGCCGCTGCGGGAAGGATTAGGGGTTATTCAATATCCGTTCCGGTAAGTCCCTCCCTGTCTTTTTTTGTCTTGTCAGTATCCCCTCCCCTGTACTATCCTGAGCGTACCCTATGAACGGGAGGACGGCTATGAGAAGACACTTTATCGGTATGGCTATCGCGGTCGTATCGGCCTTATCGTCACCGGCATTGTACAGCCAGGATTCAACGGCCCAAGCGATGGGAAAATCGAGCCACGGCCTTATTTTCGGCCTCATAAGCCAGAACGCCCTGGGGTTCTCCCTCGGGTATAATTGGCGCGACCTTTTAGTGAAATCGGCCGATCCCATAGGCATTAACCGCGGCGTCATTGTCGAATACAGCGGCAAGGGCCTCTACGGCAGACCGTATCTCAGCTTCTTCGCCGGCTCGGTGGGGCCGACGTTCGGGATAAGCACGCCTATCGGGACCGATATGCAGAAATTCATCCTGCGCCTTGCCCCGGAAGCCGGCCTCTCTATCGGCGGACTCCTTACGTTCTATTACGCCATGAACTTCAATGTGCTGCAGTCCTTTACGCTCGGGCATGAATTCGGCCTGAGGCTATACGTCATCCATTTCGGCTGATGATATTTTGTCCGTGCCCGAATCCTCACTTTAAGGTAAAAGCAACCACGAAGTCACGAAGGGCACCAAGGAAAATTGCTCAAAGGATCACCCTTTTTAGTTATCGTGCAATTTCGTTTACAAGAGTTAATTTCTGGGATTTTTTGTGTCTTGGAGCCTTTGTGGTGTTCTTTGCGTGATACTTTCGGCTGTGTATTTCGGTTGCGGACAACTCCGCGCTGTGATACAATGCCGCCTTCCGGCGGTAAACAATGACGTTCTTGATCTATCTGCTCCCGTTCCTCGCCGATGTGTGTGTCGGTATCTTCCTCTTCACGATGCCGGTGATAGCGTCCAATGCGGGCGCATCACCGCTCTACATCGCCGGATATCCGGTCATTTTCAGCATCTGCTATCTCGGCACATCGGTGCTCCTTTCTCGGCTGCGTGTTGACCGATCGACGAGCTTCCGTATCCTGCGTGTCACGATCGCCGTCATCATGGCGGTCGCCGCGGCGGCATTCGTCTTCCCGCTGCCGCATCTATTCTTCATCTATGCATTCGTTCTCGGCATCGTCTGCGCGCTTTATTTCGTCTCATTTCAGGTGCTCATGGACGCTGTTTCGAAGGATCAGCCGCTGTACTGCAATGTCAGTAATTACAATATTTCCTGGAGTTTAGGCCTCGGTGTCGGCCCGTTCATATCGGGGTCGGTATACCGGCTCGGGGCATCAGTCCCCTTTCTCTTCATTCTTCTCTGCGGCGCAGGCGTGCTCGTGCTCCTCGCGGTGGTAAAGAAGAGCCGCCTCAAGGAGATCCGTTCCGGCTGCGATAAGCCCGACCGGACGAGGGTAACGCCGAACATGCTGATACTCGGATGGGCGCTCATACTCATCGGGGCGTCGTCGGGGACATTCCTCCGCGTCATGTTCCCCGATCATGGTCTTAAGCTCGGGCTCGGTGAATTCACCGCCGGGGCGCTCGTGCTCGTATTCCTCGGCGTGCAGGCCGCAGTATCGTTCGGGATGCGGTACTGGTATACATTCATCGAAAAACACCGGCTTCTTCTGCCGGTCACGATCATTGCGGTCGGCGCATTCGTATTGATAGGATTTGCACGCTCGCTCCCGCTCCTTGTCCCGGCGTTCATCCTTGCCGGCGTATTCGGTGCGCTTGCGTTCTTCTATGCCATCTATTATTCGCTCGCTGATACGAAGCATTCGCTGCGCAATGTCAGCATCAATGAATCGCTTGTCGGGATAAGCGGCATACTCGCGCCGTTCGGCATGGGCGGCATCGCCACTGCGGTGAATTATTCAGCTGCTTTTACGGCGGTGGCAGTGTTTGTCGGCGTGATATTTCTCGCTGCGTTCTTATACTATATCCTCCGGCCCGCGATGAAAAAGCCCGCCCATAGATGAAAAGCGGCCAATGCCCTGGTACCGTCGACTGACGGGTATCGTTGCCATATATCGGCCGCCTTTGCTTCGCTTTGGATGTACATCACCCTCGTATCACCTTCGTTTCAGCTCCGTTCCTGATCCGTTCTGAAGTCGGCTTGGTCCCGCTCTGAACTAGGGAGACCAATCATGTTCTTGACTTTCAGGTATTCGTGATTATATTTATCGAGTTGCCAACGATGGCAATATTGAGAATATGGCAAATTTGAAAGATATAGCTGAAAAAGCAGGCGTTTCGATACGGACGGTGGCCCGAGTGCTGCAGGACCATCCCCATGTATCCGCGGACAAGCGCGCCCTTGTGAGAAAGACCGTCGCTCAACTCGGATACCGCCCGAACATGCTCGCACGCGCGCTGAAAACGCGACGGACCATGATGATAGGCGTCATATCGAGTTCGCTTGATACCGAGGTCATGTCGCGCAAGATATCGTCGATATGTACCGCGTTAAGCAGAGCGGGATACCGCACCACGCTCGGCCTCACGTACGGCGTCGCCGGGCGCATCGATCAGTTCATAGAGGATTTCTCTCAATTCTGCGACGGTATTGTTTTCGCCGGCTATTCACCGTCCGATACATCCCTCTGCACAATGGATATCCCCTTCGTGCTTGTCGATACCCGCCGCACGGAATATCCGTCCGTATTCATCGATCGCAAGGCGGGCGTCGTTCAAGCCTGCGATTCCCTCCGCGGAAAATATGAACGTTATGTGTTCCTCACACCGAACGCCGATGACGCCGAGGACCGCAGGGCTGCATTCGACACAAGCGTTGATGCCCTCGGCTCCGTCGAGAAACGCATCATCGTCACCGCCGAGTCAGGACTTCCCGGCGGATACAGCGCGGGGGATGATATCTCCGGCATGCAGCGTACCCTCGTCGTATGCTACAGCGACAAGACCGCCGTCGGCCTCCTCAAACGTCTCTATGAGCTCACGGCACGCATCCCGGAGGACATCGGCGTCATCGGTTTTGACGATGATGAATATCCGCGCTTTGCGTATAAGTCGCTGTCCACGGTCACGCAGCCGACAGGTGAACTCGCTGACGAAGCGGTCGCAGTGCTCACGCTCCGCATGAACGGCGAGGAAGCGGCGACCCGCACGGTAAAGACATCGTTCATTGCACGGGAATCAACGGGCAACACCCGAAAAAATAATTGACGAAGGAGCTTCCGATGGGTAAGAAAAAATACGTTCAGGTGGGATTGGGGGGCCGCGCACAGTTCTTCTATTTCGCGATATTCAGCACGTACAAGGACACGTCAGAGATAACCGCGTTCTGTGACATCAATCAGACACGGCTTGATTACGCCAACCGCCTCATCGGCGAGAAATTCGGCGCAAAGCCGGTGAAGACATACACCGCCGACCGCTTTGATGAGATGATAAAGACCGAAAAACCCGACTGCGTCATCGTAACGTCAATAGACCGTACGCATCATCACTACATCATTCGCGCAATGGAACTCGGCTGCGATGTGGTGAGCGAAAAGCCCATGACCATAGATGAGGAGAAATGCCAGGAGATACTTGATGCGGTCAAGCGCACCGGCAAAAAGCTCCGCGTTACGTTCAATTACCGCTATGCGCCGCATAACACGAAGATACGCGAGATAATTGCAGCGGACACCATCGGCGAGATATACTCCGTTCATTTCGAGTGGCTTCTCAATACCAAGCACGGCGCCGACTATTTCCGCCGCTGGCATCGCGACAAGCGCAATTCCGGCGGGCTGCTCGTGCATAAATCCACGCATCACTTCGACCTTGTGAATTTCTGGCTTAACACGAAGCCCGATACCGTGTTCGCCATGGGCGACCTCATGTTCTACGGACGCGCGAACGCCGAGCGCCGCGGCATGATGAAATTCCCGTACCGCACCACCGGCGCGGGTGACCCGAACGATCCATTTACACTCGACATGTCGAAAAACGAGCACCTGCGCGATCTTTATCTCAATGCCGAGAAGGACGACGGCTATGTCCGCGACCAGAACGTGTTCGGCGACAACATCAGCATCGAGGATACGATGGGCGTGATGGTGCGCTACAAGAACAAGGCGCTCCTCACCTACTCGCTCAATGCGTACATGCCGTGGGAGGGCTATCGCGTGAACTTCAACGGCTCCAAAGGCCGGCTGGAAGTGGCTGTGTACGAAACATCATACATCAATTCCGGCGGCGACAAAGCGAAGGAAGGCGCTGTTGAGAACAAGCACATATACGTATTCCCGATGCACGGCGAACCGTATACGGTGGATATCCCCACCGGCGAGGGCGGTCACGGCGGCGGCGATCCGGTGCTGCTCAATGATATTTTCGGCGTACCGGCGCATGATCCGTTCAATCGCGCGGCGAGCCATGTTGACGGCGCCATGTCGATACTCACCGGCATTGCGGGCAATCGCTCGCTGCGTACAGGGCTTCCGGTGAAAGTCGACGATCTTGTGAAATTCTGACGTATAGGAAGAGGAGATGCCCATGGCGAAGAAACGATATGCGGTATGCGGTGTGAGCAATCGCGGATTGAACATGTTCATCGGTCCCCTGCTCAGGGAATTCAGTGAACACGGCGAGATAGTCGGCCTTCTTGATATCGATGAAAAGCGTTTCGCCGTATGCACGGAGATGTATCCGGAGGCGAAAGGCATACCGACATTCACCGGCGAGGATGCATTCGATGCCATGGTGTCATCGACGAAGCCCGACACGGTCATCGTCTGCGGCATAGACCGAACGCATGTGACCTACATACTCAAAGCGCTCGCAAAGGATCTGCATGTCATCTCGGAAAAGCCGATGGTGACGACATCCGAGGACTGTCGGCGTGTGCTTGATGCCGAGAAAAAGAGCAAAGGGAACGTGACGGTCACCTTCAATGTACGTTACATCGCCGAATGCCGCGCGATAAAGGAAATGATACTCGCGGGCAAGATCGGGCGCATTACGCAAGTCGATCTTAATTGGTATATCGATACGCATCACGGCTCAAGCTATTTCCAGCGATGGAACCGCGAGCGGAAGAATTCCGGCGGTCTTTCGATACACAAATCGACGCATCACCTGGATATGGTCAACTGGTTCGTCGGACAGAACCCCCTCGAGGTGTTCTCCTACGGCGCGCGCAATTATTACGGCGCGGACGGCGAGCTCAATCCAAAAAAGGCCGACGGACGCCGCTGCGCCACCTGCGATGTGCGCACATCCTGCGCCTACTATATGCGCTGGCATGGACGGAGCGAGGGTGCTGCTCAGCCTGCGGACGATCACCTCGGCACGGTGAAGATAGCGTATACGGATTATCATCCCGACCGCTGTATCTTCGATCCATGCATCGATATCGAGGACACCTATGTCGCGTCGATACGCTACGACAAAGGCGCACTCTTCTCGTACAGCGTGAATTTCTCCACACCGTACGAAGGCTTCCGGCTTGCGATAAACGGCACGAAAGGGCGCATCGAATGGACGTTCTACGGTGCCGCATCGCGCATGCCGTTCACCGTCGATGCGGAATCCACGCTCGATTATATGCCGCTCTTTCACGGCGGGCGTGAGCGCATCGATGTGCTTAAGGGCGCGGGAAGCCACGGCGGCGCTGACCCGATACTTCGCGAAGACCTTTTCATCGGGCCGGACCCTGCCCGCGGCTACGAGATAATGTCCAACTCGCTTGCCGGCGCGCAGGCTGTCGCCATGGGCGAGGCGCTCTGGCGTTCCGCGAAGGAAAAACGTCCGATATCGATACCGGAATTGCTCGGTCTTAAGTAAAAAGGAGAGTCAATGAGAACATTCATTTTTGTCGCACTGACGGCATCGATGCTTGCAGGCTTCGATGTGAAGAACGCCATTGAAGACGCCGTATCGAACGGAATGCTGGCCATAACATTGCCTGCCGGACGCCATATCGTCACCGATACGGTGAATATCCGCGGCGCGAAAAACATCACTGTGGATGGACAGGGCTCGACAATAGTGTTCTCGCTCGCCGATCTTAACAAACAGGGATTCAAGATCGACAATTCGGAGAATATACGATTGAAGAATTTCTCCATCGACTATGATCCGCTCCCATTCACGCAGGGTACGATCACCGCGATGTCCGACGACGGGAAGTCTATCGATTTCAGGATACATGACGGATATCCGGATTATGCGGGACTGTTCATCGTTAAGCGTGCATATATATTCGACGCGAAAACACGGCGCTGGAAAACGGGCGTAGCCGACCTCTACCCGCGCGAAGCGAAAGCGTTAACGCCTCGGACGGGGCGCATCGTGCTCGGGACTGCGGAGCCGAACGTCACTGTGGGAGATCTCATCGCATTCACCACGCGGGCAGGGGCGGCGATCAACGCGTACTGGGCGAACGGCCTTCGTATCGAGGATGTGACGATATACACCGCGCCTTCGATCGCCGTCATCGTGCGTTTCCCCGCGGGTGAGGATAATTATTTCCGCTTCAACGTGCTGCGCGGAACGCGGCCCGCCGGGGCCAGCGAGGACAGGCTTCTGTCCACCGGGGCCGATGCGTTCAATTATGCGTACAGCCGCCGCGGGCCGGTGCTTGAGAACTGCGAATTCGAATTCATGGGCGACGACTCGGTGAACCTGCACGGAGTGACATTCCCGGTCTTTCAGAAGGATGATGCCCGTTCGTTCATCGCCCTGTTTCGGCGCGATCTCATCGGGCTTACGAACATCATTCGTGCCGGTGACCGCCTTCGCATGCTGCGCCGCGAGAATTTCGATATTCTTGATGAGGCACATATTGTTTCGATAGCGCATGCGCCGCAGGTACGTGAGTTCACCCGCGAGGAGGTGAAGGTGTTCTGGCCGTCTATGCCGGATTCGAAATATGCGTTCATGCGCATAACCGCGGATAAGGATATCGCAATGGACGATGCGGCGTTCTTCGATGTGCCGGCGGTGGCTGCAGAGAACTTCATCATCCGAAACTGCCGATTCCGCGACCACCGCGGACGCGGACTTCGAATCATGGCGTCCAAAGGCATAATAGAGAACAATATCATCGAGCGCATCAGTCAGAGCGCGATAGCGCTCGGTCCGGAGTACGAATACTGGCGTGAAGCGGGCTGGCCCGATAATGTCGTGATACGCGGCAATACGCTCCGCGACAACGGCTGGGGACGCTTTGCGCTCATGAGCGACTATTTCAGTCCGGGCGCCATTTCGCTCGGGTATCGACCGGAAAAGGCAGGTCTTTTTCCCTCCGCGATACGGAGCATCACGATAGAAAGCAATCTCATCGACGGCTCGACGGCAAGCGCTATCCATATCAATGCGGCGCGCGATGTCATCATACGCGGCAACCGTATCAAGCGTTCGAACAACGGGGATTGCCGTACGACGGGTTCGAAATATGGGCTGACGGCGGTATATGCGGTCGAAGTGCAGAACTCGGTCGATGTGCGCGTGGAAGGGAATCAGTTCAAAGACCCGGGCGCTTTCTGCGCCGGAGAGATACGCGGTGCGGGAGTGAAATGATCCATGAAGATGCGTCTCATTATCGTTCGTTTCTGCGTTCTCGTGTGTATCACCGCATCGGTGCTCTCCGGAGGGACGATCTATATCGACAATGTCCGCGGCGATGATGAGAACGACGGAAGATCGGCCGAAATGCCGCTTCGTTCGTTCTCGAACGCCATGGGCCGCGCGGTCGGCGGCGATACGATACGGCTGAATCCTTCGCCGCTGCCGTACCGCGATATGTTCGTCATAAACGGCAGGAAATGCATGAAGGATGCGCCGCTGGTCATCGACGGCGGCGGGAATTGGGTGATCGGGAGCGAGGAGATACCGACGAACGAATGGCGTCAGTTCGAAGGTGATATCTATATCGCGCCGGGACATTTCAAGCGTCTTCCGAAGGAGAATTTTTTTCTTGTCATCAACGGCATGATGCAGCGCATGGGGCGCGCGCGATTATATCAGACGCGGCCGCTCCCCGCGGTCAAGAATCTTAAGCCCGATGAGTGGACCATCGACGGCAATGACCTCTACGTATGCATACACCCGGGGTTCGCGCTCCGTGAATACCGCATCGAACGTGCGGCGCGGGATACCGCGTTCGCGTTCACGGCGCGTCCGAGCGAGAACATCATCGTCTCGAACGTGAACATCAAATTCGTGTACAACGACGGGATCAATCTGCACTGCAACCGCACCGGTGTCGGCCCGGGTGAAGGCACGCGGGATATCTCTTTCATCGATGTGCGTGCGGACTGGAATTTCGATGAAGGAATAAGCGCGCATGACCGCTGCGAGTATTTCATGAGCAATGCCGTCATGATAGGCAACAATTGCGGCGTGGTCAATATCGACTGGTCAGCATCCCGTCATACGGGTACGCTCATCGCCGATTCGTATGACGTCGATATCATGTGCTACGGCGACGGGTACGATTCCTTCGAGGACTGCTATATCCATTCGACACGCGCGTTCAAGAACCTGAAATGGGAGGGCGGGACCAACGGAAACCTCATGTTCTCCAACAGCGTGTTCTATTTCGACCCGGTCAATACCAATGCGTTCTCGCTATGGGCAAATAGATCTTCAAGAATATCGATAGCAGGCGCAACGCTCATCGACGGCTCGAGAAAACCGCTTTCGCCGGCAGCGGTGAGCGCGAGCGGTACGGTGAGCATAATAGACAGTACGTTCATTCCCGCGAAGGATGCGTCCGATGACATGAAACGCGGTGCATCGCTCTCGCCGTATATGCGCGATCTCGTTACGCGATATTTTTCCGGTGAGTTGACCGGTAAAGGATTTACCTGTGTCGCACACGACACGAAACCGGGTGCCGTGCGCCTTACGTTCAATTATCCCGTCGACGCTCTATCCCTTGCCGGCATACGGTTCTTCAGGGACGGCGCACCGTTCCATCATGCCTCGTTGCGCCTCGTAAACGACGGGCTGTCCGTTATCGCTGAGAATTTCGCCGCGGGAGCCTATCGCATCGAAACGACCCCGATGCTGCTCTCCGTCCGCGGCACGAACGGCTGTACGCCGAGAACGATACACGTGACCATGAGCGGTGACGGTTTTGTACCGAAGGAGATGCCCCCGGCACGTTATATACGATCGGACCATCCCGAGCTCACATCGGCACAGACGATGAAAAGCGGCATCTTCATTGAAGCGGAAGCCGGTGAACTTTCGGCACCGATGATGGTCCGCACCGATGTGTCGGCACGCGGCGGGAAATGCATCGTCGTTCCGCAGGGCACCGGTCTTGAGAAGGGATCGGCGCAGTACCGTTTTGAAGTGACCGACCCGGGTGACTATCACGTGTGGCTCCGGACGATAGCCGCAACGAGCGACGATGATTCGATATTCGTAAGCATGGACGGAGCGCCAAAAAAGCTTTCCGACATAAAGGCATCCTCATCGTTCGCCTGGGACCGCGTGCGTGACCGCATCGACGGGAAAGTGGATATCGGTTCATTCGTTACGTTCACGCTCGGCAAGGGCACGCACACGCTTTCACTCATGAGCCGGGAAGACGGACTTCTCATCGATGCGATAGCGATCTTCAGCGCAGCAACGGCATTCGATAGTACAAAGGAGTGAATCCATGCTGATCACATTTCCCCGCATGCTTCAGGAATACACCGAACGGGTGTTCAACGCGCTTGATGAAAAGCGGCAGGCGCGTTTTGCCGCAATAAAGACAAGGGCTGCCATGGAGAAACATGCCGCTCAATGCCGGCGTGACTTCAAGAAGATATACGCGCTCCCGAAGGAGAAATGTCCGCTCAATGCAAAGGTCACCGGCGTCATACAGGAAGATCGATACGAGATCCGCAAAGTGATATTCGAAAGCCGCCCGAACTATTTCGTCACCGCGAATATCTATGTACCGAACGGGAAAGGGCCGTTCCCCGGCGTCGTCATCCCCTGCGGCCACGCGCTCGAAGGAAAGACATGCCCCTTATATCAGAAATTATCCGCAGGGCTCGCAGTACGCGGGTTCGCCGTCATCATTTTCGATCCGATCGCACAGGGTGAGCGTATCGAATTCGAAGGACTCGGCTGCGTGCATGAACATATACTCGCGGCAAAGAAGCTCCTCCTTGTCGGCGAAGAGTTCTCCACGTATCGCGCATGGGACGGCGTACGTGCGCTTGACTGCCTCCTCGAATCGGCACCGATAGATAAAAAACATATCGGTCTCGTCGGACAGTCCGGCGGCGGGACGATGACGTCGGTGATAATGTCCGTCGATGACCGGTACACCATGGCGGCGCCGTCATGCTTCATCACCACGTATCGGCGCAATCTTACGAACGAGCTCCCGAGCGATTCGGAGCAGATCCCGCGCGGTGTCCTCACGATGGGTCACGAAATGTTCGATCATATCACCGCGTTCGCGCCCAAGCCGGTGATGATACTCTCGAAGCAGAACGACTTCTTCGACAACCGAGGCTCGCATGAGGCGTATGCTCATCTGAAGAAGGTCTATCAGATGCTCGGGTGCGGAAAGGATATCGAACTTGTAGCGACCCCGGGCGATCATTCCATCGATGAAGTATCGCAACACGAGCTCTTCCGGTTCTTCTGCACACACGCCGGCCTCCCGTCAGTGAAGGCGGATATACCCGTCGTAACGCATACACCGGTACAACTGCAGGTGACCCGCACCGGTAATGTCCACGAGGAGGGCTCGCGTTCGATAGGCGAATTCGCGAAGGACCTCGCTGATACGTTCGCGCGCACGCGGAAAGGCTTCACACCGGCCGTGTTCCGAAAACTGCTTTCGCTCCCTGTCATACCTGCCATACGCGATTTCCGAGTGCTCCGACCGTACCGGTATTCGGAGAGAACGTATTCACGGTTCGCCATACCGACCGAAGAAAGCGTTTTCGCATTATTGAAATACAGGAATCCTGCCGGAGAATGCGCGTATTCCCTGCCGAAAAAGAAGTCGGCCCGCATCTTTCTGCCGCAGGAACATTTCGAAACGGAGATGATGCTCCCCGAGGCGGCGCCGGTATTCGCAGAGAACGATGACGCTTCGTTCTTCATCCTCGATGTGCGCGGCATCGGCGAATCGATGTCCGGCACCGCCGATATCGGCAGCACGTACTTCTCGCCGTACGGCGCGGATTTCATGTATTCCTCATTCGCTCACATGGCTGACTTCAGTCTCTTCGGACGCCGCGTGTACGATGTGCTTGCCGTGCTGAAATTCCTTTCCGCGAACAGATACAGGGAATTCTCGCTTGCCGGTTACGGCACCGGCGGTCTCATCGCCCTTTCTGCGGCAGTGTTCTCGAATGCGGTCACGCGTGTCGATGCTGTCGATATGCCATCGTCGTTCGCATCGATAATGAACGCACGTGCGTACCGATTCCCGCTTTCGGGCATTCTACCGGACATCCTCACCCGCTTCGATATACCCGACATCACGACGCATCTTTCCGAACGCATCCCGGTGACGGCGGCAGGCGAATTCGATCCTGCGCTCCCGGGGTTCCCGACATAAGCGCCTGACCCGCGTTTGCTTTGCATGCGCCCTGCTGTATACTGAAGCCGAAGAACGATGAGCACTACCGCCATTACCCCCCCCGAGCCTGTCGCGGCCGGAGCAGCTGAAGGCACAGCGCCGCTATCTGAACTATGCCCTGTTCAATCCCCTGGGCGCAAGCCTTACGATAGGCCCTATCAGCGCGCTCCTTGCGCTCCATTACGGCGCGAACAATCTGCAGATGGGCATTCTCTTCGCGTCGATCTATCTCGCCGGGGTGTTCGCCGTCCTTGCGCCCGCTTTTTTTCAGGGCATGGATGCAAGCCGGGTAAGTTCTCGCTCATGGTGGATACGTTCCGTGCTGGCGGGCGGCATCCTTCTCTTGCCGCTCATTCCCGACCCCGCACTGAAAGCATGGCTCCTTATCATCATCCTTTTCATATTCCTTTCGATACGCGCCGTCGGTGTGAGCACGATCCCGTCGGTACTGCGCGCCATATCCGGACACCGCGAGCTGACGACGATGAACGCGGAAACGCAGCTGCGCTGGTATTTCGGCTGCCTTATCACGGCGCTCCTTGCCTGGGGCGTGTTGTCAATGGGTGCGCGCATCGGCGAGGAGACCGCTTTCATCTCGCTTTTCGCCGTCGGCTTCATTTTCAATCTCATAGCATCGCAGCGCCTTTCAGGATTGCCGCTTACCGGCAGCATCGCCGGCGGGTCGCTCCGCGCTTTGCGCGAGGCAGCGCGCGATATGATGCGACAGCGCTCCTATCGCGAGGTAGTGATAGTCGTGCTTCTGCAGGTTCCCATGGCCATCGCCGCGGCATTTCAGGTCAACGCATTGAAGAGCGATCTGGGATATACCTCGGAAGCGATAACCGCGCTTACGGTGATCGGCCTTGTCGTATCGGTGGTGGGCGCCCGCGCGCTCGTGCTTATCGGCGCGCGCATACCCGTGCGGCCGCTCCTCCTCGGATCGCATATCGTGCTTTTACTCCTCGGTTCAGCATGGACGTGGATACATCTTTTCCCGGCAGAGCTCCGCGGCTTCATCGCGGGAACACTGTTCGTGCTCGGCACGCTTTTTCTTGCCGTCTCCGGCATCGTTCTCGTTGCACTCTCCAATGAACGACTGCCGCGGAAGAACGCGGTATCGTACTCGGTCATTTATCAGCTCGCCGGTGTCGTCGCCGCCATTCTCGGCATCGCCGCCGTCATGGGACTCGGTGCTATCCCCGCCGCGATACGTCCTCAGGGAATGCATTCATACAGCCATGCATTCCTGCTCTGGACCGTGCTGTCGCTCGGCGTCTGTATCTTTTCGATCGTGATGGTAAAAGGGAAACTGGGGCTGCTTGCGCACGACATCGAACAGGTACTTCCCGCGAATCTCCTCACCGTGTTCCGCGCCCACGATATGACCGTGCATGCATCGAGCCGCCCCGGGGAAGTGCGGGTCTATGAGAATGTGCTTGCATCCCATGTCCCGGCGGGGGAACGTCTCATCCTCGATGCGCTTCGTCACCCTGAGACACGTCACCGCGCCGCGGCATATCGCGCATTGTTCGAGAATCCCCTGCCCTCTTCCGTAACGTTCATCATTGCGGAATCCGAGGACCGCGACTCCCCGCTCCGCGGCGACGCTGTCAATGCGCTCGGCTTCCTGCGAATACCCGCGGCAGCAGCGGCACTCCGCTCGCTGGCAAAAGATACAGACCCGAACATCCGTGCACGAGCATACAAAGGACTTCTGCGTCATCATGAGCCGATCAGCCGTATTCGGTTTTTTCGCTGTTATCGTTCGATCAGGGAGACAAGCCATCGCCTTGACATGCTCTGGGGACTTCTCGCTTCAGAACGCCTTGACCTCATGTGGGAAGCCCTCGAATACGAGATGTCCATCTCCCAGAGTCCGTCATGGATGCGCACCGTGTTCATCGTGCTCGCGGAAATGCTCGGCGATAAAGTACGCATGATCGAGCTCTTCACCGCAGAACGCGACGACCCGCCCGCGGCATTTTCCGAGCTTATCGCTGAATTGCCGGATACGACAGCGGGTGCAGCGGTCAGCGAATGGCGCCGCTGTCTCGCTTCCTCTGGGCGCATCTCTCTCCCGCCCGCGGCAAAGTTCCCCCGCGCGCTTGTGCCGAAGGATATCACCTGCCTTATCGGCCTTCTTCACTGCAGCCGACTGCAGAGCCGGTAGCCGAATTCGCTTACGGCGCTACTTCCCCGTCCAGCGCGGCTTCTCGTTCTTTTCATACCATGAGAGAAGCACCTTCATGCGCTCCGTCGTATTCGCCGCCCGATTGGTGACCGATATTGGCTCCTCAGCATTTCAC
This sequence comes from Spirochaetota bacterium, assembly GCA_038043445.1. Taxonomy (NCBI): domain Bacteria; kingdom Pseudomonadati; phylum Spirochaetota; species Spirochaetota bacterium. The sequence continues at coordinate 17,857 of JBBTBY010000060.1, read as the reverse complement.
TCCCTGGTCGATCAAATGCCGGCGAAGTACATCGTGTTTCAATTGTCTCACGGCGATATTATTCTTGCAGCAGAGCGCTGCCGCGTTGCCCGCCGCCTCGCCGGTGATCATGCACTGCACTGTCGGGCGTATGCAGCCGAACGCCTCATGCGTAGCCGAAATGCATCGCCCTGCGACAAGAAGATTGTTCGATCCCTGTACGATTAGGCTTCGGAACGGTATCTGAAAATACCAGCGCGGGGGGTAGGCGGTTTCGGGATCGCTGATCCATTTCGGTCTCGGATATGAATCGATCGGATGAGCGCCGAAGCCGATGCAGTCGTCGAATTTCCTTTGATGATAGATATCCTCGAGGTTAAGGACATAATCGCCTCGTATGTGCCGTGTCTCGCGGACGCCCATTTCCGGGACGTGCAGGAGGAACGATCTTTCAAACCCGGGGATCTCGCGCAGTCCCTCGCTCCAGTGTCCCACCATCCGCGCAATAAGTACTTCCGCGCGGCTCAGATCGTCGACATTGCAGCCGTCCATACCCTCTACGCTCGGACAACAGAGCGTGACCACCCCCGGCGTCGGCAGATTATACACCTGAAACCACCCGGGTGTCTTATTTTTTCGTATGATGTTAATCGTCGCATTTTCATTTTTTTCGAATCGCTCACGCGCCTCCTCGAGCGAAAAGCGCGCGAACGGCTGTTTGCCGAAGTATTCCGGGTGGAGCTTCAGCCAATCGAACGTCTTCGTAAGATCGACGTTCCCCATCTTGAACATCACGCCCATCGTCTGCATCACGCCTATCGTCGCGCCTTCTTTGACGCACAGATCATCTTTCGTTACGCCGACATCAAAGGGCGCGCCTGCCCGGACCGCCACATCTCCGTCGCCGGTGGCATCGATGATCATGCGCGCCGGTATCACCTGCCGACCCGATTTTGATTCCACGACAACGCCGGTGATCGTATCGCCTTCACGGATACAGTCGACAACCCATGAGTGCAGGCGCAGGCGCACATTCGCCTCCTCCATCATCTCGAAGAGCATACGCTTGAAGTCTTCGCTCGAAGTGAAGATATAACTACCCGCCGTGTTATCGTTCCCGATGCCCGCGCCGGTCTTTAAAAGCCGTTCGGTCATTTCCATGGTGATCCCGCCGGCGATCTGAAGTTCCTCAGGATGTTCGGCGAGCGTTTTCAGATCGAGCGTGTGCTCCTCCGGATTCCCCGAGAATTTAGTGAACATCGTGATCCCGGCGTTGCCCGCGGTGAGCATGCCGCCGAGATATCCGGAGCGTTCGATGAGCATGGTCTTCGCTCCGCTGCGCGCGGCGGCTATGGCGGCGACGACCCCTGCCGTTCCGCCGCCGGCGACCACGACATCGGCGCCCTCGGCCACATCCATCAGTACGGTAACATTCATCCGTTCGCCTGTTTTTACCATGGTCATGTCCTTGTAGTGTAGTGCGATCCCTGCCGGTGTAATCTAATTCCGATCGGAAAGATCGTCTATATGACAAAATCAAAATAAACTGGACTTTTCATCATCCGTACGGTAAGATACCGATCGATGAAAAACAAGAAAAACAGGGCGACATCCCTCTCGACCGGCGATTGCGACTCGATCAATACCGCACTGCGGTCGATGCGGCGCTTCCGCGAGATGTTCGTCATCGGCGGGTATACGATACAACCGCAGATAATACATGTCAATCGACTTACAGGGAACCAGCGCACAAGCGCTCTGCACGCGCACCGGACATTCGAATTTTCGGTCGTGCTCGACGGTGGTATGACCTATCACGCAGGCGGTTGCGACATCGTGTGCGGTCCCGGCGACGGGATCATCATCCCTGCGGATATGCGCCACGGATGGTCGGTATCGGGGCAATTCGCCGTCGTATTCGGTTTCATGCTTTTTATTTCGCATCGCGGCGGCGGCGCGGACACGTTCCGGGAGAACACTGTTCGCAGGAACTATTTTCTCGGCCGAAACCCGTCGACCGGCGGGGTGATCGATCGGATCATTTCCGCCGTGCGCGAAAGACCGCCGTATCTCGATGAAACGGTACTTTGCCTTTCACGGGAGTCGTATCTGGAACTTTTTAAAACGCTCGTTCCGGAGCAGACGCCATCGGCCGGCGTCAACGACCGAACGACGCCGCGCAACGATGATTCGCGGAACATCGTTGAGGCAATAAACTTCTCTATTCACGACAACATGCACCGTCACATCCGCCCCATCGAAATAAGCCGTTATGTCGGGTTAAGTCTCAATCGGATCAATACGCTCCTGAAAGACCGGCATCAACTCCCGCTCGGGCAGATGATAATCGATAAAAAAATATCTTTCGCCTGCGCCCTGCTCTCGGACACCAATCAGCAGATCAATGAGATCGCACACGCGATCGGCATGACCGATATCGGATACTTCTGTCGTATGTTCAGAAAAAAGAAAGGCGTATCGCCGACCGATTATCGGATGAAGAACCGCAGCAATGGGGCGCACGGTTGACGAATACTATCGCCAGTCGATGACGACGCCGATGTAGGTGTCCTTTTCATTGCGAAGGCCCTCGTACGCCTTCGCCGCCGTATCCGGCGTGACCGTATGCGTATGGAGCGGCTCCACCATGAGCTTTTTCGATGCGATAAGGTCCATCACAATACGCGAATTGCGTTCGATGGAATGCTTGACGAATTGATCGTTCGCGACCGGATAGCGCCATTCATGCGCGCCTTTTATCGTCACGCAGCCGTTCCCCCAGAGATGCGACATGTTGAGCAGATCGGTCACATTCGCAATGCAGTCCCCGCGCGGACTCCCGAGCAATATCGCTTCGCCCTGTTTTCCCACAAGACCGATATTATCGATGAACACTTTCGGCACGCCGCTCGCTTCAATGAACGTGTTCACGCCGTTCGTATCGGTCATAGCGAGTACGCGCTCTTTCGAATTCTCCGAGAGCGGATCGATAGTATGCCGTGCGCCGCAAGCACTCGCTAATTCGCGCCGGCGTTTTGACGGATCGATGGCGATGACATTCGCGCCCTGAAGCCTCGCAAGCTGCATGGCGAAATTCCCGACAAGGCCGAGACCGGTCACCGCAGCGTAGTCCCCGAGTTCTATCTCGCTCGTACGCAAAGCGGTCATCGCGATCGTCGCCATGCGGGTGAACGGCACATATTTTTCTTCAATACCATCGGGTATCTTGATGACAATGTCGTTCTGCGATGCGATGGAATACAGACAATGTTTCCCGAAATGATATACCTTATCGCCGACGGAGAACTTCTTAACGTCGCTCCCGACCGCTGTCACTTCGCTTATCGCGGTGTAGCCGTGCACACCGGGGAGCTTGAACCACGATTCGCCGCCGGAAAGACAGGCAAGCTCGGTACCCGCGCTTATCAATGAATAGATGCGCTTCAATGCTGCCGTTTCGGCGGGAAGATTTTTTGCATCGAATTCCTCATCCTGTACCTCTACCTTCCACGGTGCAGCAAATACTACCTTTTTTGACTTCATGGTTGTGTACTCCCTGGGACAAAGATGCGGTTTTTGCGGGGAAAGGGTATGTCTGGGAATACGGTTTTCATGTACGTGCATGCGCCGATCACGATCACACATCGGCGGACCAACTGATGAGACCGCTTTTCTTCTGCCACGTGCGTTTCGAGTAATAGCCGATAGTCCAGATGCCGTTGTCTCTATCTCGGTATATGAGACGCTGCCGCGCATTGTCAACGCATCGATCCTCCTTATTCAAATAACGGTATGCAAAACGGTTGCAAAAATAAACGGCATGTGGTGTCATGCAGTCATACAGGCATGTCTGTATACTATTACAATGGGGAATCTGCAAAAGCAAGTTCCAAAGGAGTGAGTATGAGGAAGTTCTCGAAATTCGTGATGGCGACAGTGATCGCGGCAATGACCGCTACGTCCGTATTCGCATCATCGGGCTTCAGCCTGGCGGCACAGTATGACAGCTACCTGTTCCTATCGCCTGCAAGTACCTATTATCCGGCTTTCGGACTCGGACTTGAAAGCAAGCTCGGCGATACCGCCGGATTTCGTCTCAATGTATCGTATATGGTCGTGCCGTCCATGTTCGGCCTTGCCGCCGATATCGGTGCGAATCTGTATTTCGGCATAGGCGGAACGAAATTAAGCGGCCTTTATCTCGGATTGGCAATTCCTGTAACATTTCTATCGGGCGGGGTTGCAGGTGTTGCAACGATGTTCGGTGTCGGCATCGGATTGCGTGCTGATATCGGCTATAAGCTCATGTTCGGCAGCGACGGCGGTCTTTTTATCAGGCCTTTCGTCGGCGCGGAAGCGAGCCTGGTCGATTTCGGTGCCGTGACCGTCCTCACCTTCACATTACCATATTTCACTGTTGGATTTAATTCATTCGCGCTTAAGCTCGGCGCTTCGGTAGGCTACGAGTTCTAGTCAATAGCAATCTGATCGATACGGCGGGATCGTACATGCACGGTCCCGCCGTTTTTTTATCGTTTCGCTCGATTACTGATCGCCTTGCAGTAACAGGGTATACGCCGGTTCTATCGATCATCAATACAAGCCGATACCGGCGTGAAACATTCCGTTACGTTTGAGAGCGCATACGCGAACACTCCGACGCAAAGCCAGTCCCCTATTTGACTAATCACATTGCTTCTATATACTGATTGATACCCGGAAGCAAAGGAGCGGGATATCGTATGTACATCGAAGCCTTGGATATTCTCAAGTTCATCGCCATTCTCATCGGCGCCTATGCCGCGATATGGCTTATCGCAGCGCTCATTTTCATCGGCGATATACGCGCAGTCTTCGATCGCGACCCCGCCGCCCGCGGATTCTTCGGTTTCTTCGAGGTGATATTCACCTATGCCGGTTTTCACGCCCTCGTGATACACCGCATCGCGCACGGTCTCCATGCATTGAGCATTCCGTTCCTGCCGCGCCTTGTCAGCCAGATAGGCCGCTCGCTCACCGGCATCGAGATACACCCCGCAGCGAAGATAGGAAAACGGTTCTTCATCGACCACGGCATGGGCGTTGTCATCGGCGAGACGGCGGAAGTGGGCGACGATGTAACGCTCTATCAGGGTGTTACACTCGGCGGCACCGGCAAGGAAAGCGGCAAGCGCCACCCTACCCTCGGCAATAATGTGATCGTCGGTTCCGGAGCGAAGATACTCGGCAATATAACGATCGGTAATCATGCGAAAGTCGGAGCGAACTCAGTGGTGCTCCGTTGCATCCCCGACGACTGCACGGTAGTAGGTGTACCGGCGCGCGTCGTACGTCAGAACGGCAAAACCGTACTCACCGATAATCCGCTCGTCGATCCGGTGTGGGACAAGATAAAGGTCATCGATGCGGAGATCGATTGCCTGGCGGATAAGATCGGCTGCGATCTCAACAATGACTGCGCAAAACGGAAGGCACGCAAAGAGCTATGAAGCGATCGAACGCGAACATACGTCTCCCGGCGAACGCCGATGTGTGGGTGCTGGCGGGGCAATCGAATATGGAAGGATGCGGATACATCTCCCGTATTGAACGCGATCCGAACGTATACTGCTTTACAACGCATCACGAGTGGACGATAGCGAAGGATCCGCTCCATGACCTTATCGGGAGTACGGCGCCTGTCGATTGGCAGCTGAGAAAGTCGATGACGCCGCCGGACATAGCCTCGCAGGGAGATACCTCGATACGCGAGTATTGGAAGGGCCGCAATAAAGGCATCGGCGCGGGGCTTGGCATTGCGTTCGGCGGTCTCTACGCGCGCGAAACGGGGCGTCCCGTCGGCCTCATTGCCGCCGCACACGGCGGTACGTCGCTCGCGCAGTGGAGCCATACCAAAAAAAGCGAAGGGCTTAACAGCCTCTACGGCGCCATGCTCGAACGCATCAAGCTCGCGAGCGGCAGCCTCACCGGCATTCTCTGGTATCAGGGCGAATCGGACGCGTCGCCGGAATCGTCGGCCGTCTATCGCGACCGGTTCATCGACTGGGTACAAGCGGTGCGCGCGGATACGGGGAAGCCGAACCTTCCTGTCGTCACCGTGCAGCTCGGCTGTGTTGCGGACGCGGGGCGTAATCCCTATGGATGGGAAAAGATACGCGATATACAGTACGCCATGCCGGAGCACCTGTCTGTCATCGCGGTGACAAGCGCCATCGATCTTCATCTCAACGACACGATACACATCGATGCACCGGGGCTCACGCGTCTGGGCAAACGCATGGCGCGCTGTGCGCTCAAGCTCACCGGCGAAAGAAAAGATATCCCCCTCGGCCCGAAATTCAGCGGCATGAGTCCACGCATCAATGACCGCGGATTGGGGGAAACGGATATCACCTTCTCAGGCGTTACGGGTGAACTGCTCCCGCAAAATGCCGTTCACGGTTTTTCCGTGCACACACCGGACGGCACGGCGCATCCTCGGACGCGCGTTTGTGTTGCGTATCGGCAGGAGAATAAAAGAAATATCATTACGGTACGAACGAGCGTTCCGCTTGCGGCAGGCGATGTCATTTCCTACGGGCGCGGTCTACTGCCCGTGTGCGATCTCACGGATGCCGCCGACATGCCGGTATGCGCTTTCTCGGCAGCAATAGAACAACGGGGGTAATGTATGCGGGCAAGGACAGGATCGTTCATTCTCATCATCGCGTGCGTCACGTCGACCGTATTCGCCGTCGCCACGACAGCGCCGGCAAGCGGCACTATCGTACGGAGCGACGCAAGCTCCTACGCATGGTCGCGTGAGCAGGGCGGCTATTATGAGATAAAAGGCATTCGCACGATAGTCCGCGAATACAATGAACGCAACGAGACGGTGCGCTCCACGGATTACGTGAAGAACGACAAGGTCTACCGCGTCATGAAATTCGCGGATGCCGGACGCGCGAAGCAGGTCTTTGACGGCGCAGGCAAACTCCTCTACAGCACCGCGTACGAAGGACCGGAGAAACGCGTCGAAACGGTATTCGGCGCGAACGGGGACAAGCTCTGGTATTACGGCTATCGCTACAATGAACGCGGCGTGCTTACCGAACGCCGACGGTTCGCAGCCGATAAGTCGCTTCTGTTCATACAGAAATATCACTACGATAAAAGCGGCCTGCCCGTCGGCATCGTACTTTCCGCCGATGACGGTTCCGTTCTGCATGTGGCCGAATACAGCTACGACGCGTATAACGACAACGGCGGCTGGTCATCGCGCAGGGAAACGCAGAGCTATGCGGACAAACCCGGCGAGCCGAAAGAGCGCATTGAGCGGAGCACGTTCTATTCAAAGGATGTACCTCGTTCTTCAATGGCCACAGCGGACCACGGCTCTGATTTCTCTCCGCCGCCGGTCTCAGTCGACGCGCTTCTTGCGCTTACCGCACGTTACGGGAAAGAGGATTCGCCGGGGGGCAAAGTGCTCGCAGCCGCGCATGCGCTCATCGCAGCGAACACCATCATTCGCGGGAGCTGCTGGGATTGGATCAATCTCGCGTATAAGAACGCGGGCTTTACGGAAAAGAACAGAAAGAGCGTGTTCTCCGGAAAGGAGAGCGGACCGTATGCGAACCCCTATGATCTCAAACCGGGCGACTGGATAATGTTCAAGAACCTCACCTACGGGGAGATCGGGCACAGCGGGATATTCCTCTTCTGGATTGACGCCGAAAGACGAAGCGCCATGGTCATCGGCTATGTCGGTGAAGGACGCGCGCGTGCCGGCGATTTCCGCGAACATGACATTACCTATCTCTTCGGTATAACCCGCGGCAAATAAGAACGACCGCTCCATCGCACTATAAAAAAAAGACCGGGCAAAGCCCGGTCTTTTGGTTTTCACCTTCGTACTGGCATCCGGATACCGGAGTGCCTGGTGAACGAGTTCGGCTAGTAGCGCCGTCCGCGTCCGCCGCCGCCGCCGCCGCCGCCGCCGCGACCTTCGTCGCTTTTCGGGCGGGCTTCGTTGACCTTAAGCTTGCGGCCGTCATATTCCTTGCCGTCAAGCGCTGCGATAGCCTGGGCAGCAGCGTCATCGGTCGCCATTTCGACGAAGCCGAAACCTTTTGCCCGGCCGGTATCGCGGTCGGTGATGAGTGCAACGCTTGTAACCGCGCCGTACTGTGCAAAGAGCTCCTGAACCTGCTCTTTGGTGGTGGTATAACTCATGTTACCCACATAGATCTTTTTTGCCATTCCTGGCTCCTCTTGGGATATACCCAATATCGTGATTTGTAGCATTGATGCCGTTCGTTTTAGAACGCACGATCGTCACGATCCCGAAGGAGCCGAACGAAACCTGTCGCCTAAGAACGATGAACATACAACGTAACGCTGTTATTATGCGTTATAATCGCAAAAAATGCAACTGCCGGGGTTTTCGGTCACGGTTTTATCGTATCGATGAGGGAAAGGTCGTTCTTGTTGAGGACAATGACCGTTCTGTCCATTTTATTGATATAGAGGTAGTCCCCAAAAAAGCTCAGGAACGTGTTTTCGCTGATATTCTCCCTGGAACTCGCTGCAAGCGCGAGTGTTCCATCGAATTTTCCGAGATAGTACTTCCCGTCCTTTATGATGATCGCGTATATATAACCCTCCCGTATCTCCACAAAGCTCCGCCAGAACACGTTCTCGGTACCGGTTATCTTGACGGTCAGCTTCTCGCGGTCGATGAGCGTAAGGTGATGTGCGAAAGCATGGCTCCCCGCATGGGTTATCACGACAATGCCGTCGGAGAACACATCGTAGCGGCTCCCGCAGATAGTCGCCACCGGAGACTTGAGCACCACCTTCCGCTCGGCGGCGTCTATCAGGAACATCTCGTTATTATAATGCCCGCCCTCAAGATATTCGCGTATCTTGAGATAATAGAGCTTGTCCGCATAGATATTCTTATCCGTCGTTTTCGAGCGAAGCGAATCCTCTCGCTTATCGAGCTCCGTCTCTTTCTTCGCAAGGTCCGCTTCTTTCTTCTTAAGCCCTTCCGGGGACGTATCGTCCTTCGCTATCTCCTTTTTCTCCTCTTTTACGGCGTCCTCTTTCTTCTTGAGCGCATCTTCCTTTACGGCGGCATCCTTCTCATCCTTCTTGAGCGCTTCGGTCTTCTTCTCAACGGCCTTTTCCTTCTCCCCAAGCTCTTTCTCGTCTTTCCTGATCTTCTCCTTCTCCGCCGCGGCTTCTTTTTCCTTCCTGGCAATCTCATCCTCTTTCTCTTTGCGTTTATCCGTATCAGTTATCCGTGCTGCCGCTTCCTTCTCCTTCCTGAGGGCTTCTTCCTTCTTCGCCGCGTCCTCTTTCTCGCGATCGATGGCGGCTTTCTTATCATCAATAACCTTCTTGTCCTTCTCTATGTCCCCTTTCTTCTTTTCTATATCGCCTTTCTTCGCATCGAGCTGCGCCTTATCCTTCGCAATTGCCTTATCCTTCAGATCGACAATGTCCTTTCGCTCCGTTATCCGGTCGTCCTTGCGTATCTCCTTCTTCGTCTTTTCATCGGTGAGCGCGAACGGGTCAATGGCGTCTATACCGCCGCGTTTCGCCGCTTCCGTAAGCGGCACGAGCATTTTCGTCGCACCCGGCCAGTCGGAATATTTCGTCGATATCCCCGCATTCCTTGCGTCAATGTTCTTCATGACGCCTTTCTTGTACACGGATGAGAAATAATCCATATCACCGCGATGCACGGCATTGTAATACGATATGAACACAGCGAGCGCCCAGGCCTGCTTATGGGTATATCCGTACATCTCGGTTAGATAGCCGGCGGTAATGCGCCTGACATTATCGATATGATCGACCTGCGCATCCTTGTCTATCGATATGATATCGGCTGACAGTTTTTCCGGCTCATCCTTCGACACCGCGCGGGTAACGGAATATTTCATCAGATAGCGGAACGGCTCCTGGTAGCGCGTCTTCGAGCCCTCTGCGAGCGTGCGTCCGATGCCGAATATCTCATTGAGCGGGTCTTCCCGCTTGTTCGGCCCTTTGTAATTCACGAATTCTACCTTCTTGATGTTCTTGAACTCGTCGATATCGACCTCGAGGGGGTGCGTATCGCCGGCGACCAAGGCCGCGAGCACGACAATAAAGAGCGTTGACCGGTATTCCATTGAAAGACCTCGCGCGGGGGGATGTTCCTTCTATTATCGGCACGATGCTATGCCGGAATTGAGACCGAAAAGTATATGAAAATAACCGTCCCTGCGCTTGACTGATGATATGTCGGCACTATACTGATATCCAACTATCATCGGAGGCCGTATGTTCATCCGATCCGCCCTGATACTGCTCTTCATATCATACATCATCTTCCCCGGTGAATTGAAGGTAGAGAACGCGGGATTCGAATCAGCAGTGACGGAGGACGGCCGTACCGTTCCTGCGGCATGGAAGATACATAAATGGACGCCTGGCGCATCCGCGGTGTGCGCACTTGAGGCCGGCGCATCGGGGAAATACGCCGCATCCATACGGCCGAATGCCGCCGGCGGTATCGGCTTTGCTTCGCCCGGGATGGCGCTCCCTCTGAATTGGAAAACCCTGGCGGTAACCTTTCAGCTGAAGCTCAGTGACGATATTGTCAAACATACGCCCTGGGCGTTCATTGCATGGAATGCGGGACAGAAATATCTCGGCAGGAAGAACGCCGAACTCGATGCATTCCCGCGCGGGCAATGGAAAGAGGTACGTATCCTCATCGACCGTACGGAGATCGCGGCGGATGCAGACACGTTCATGCTCTGTCTTGCAGCGCAGGGGGACAGCGACGGCAGCGGCGCCGTGATGTATGATGATATCTCCGTCCGTTATGAAGCGGCTCAAAAAGCATCCGCTGCATCGCTGGTGCCGAATTCCGGATTTGAAGCGGTCGAGAATGGAAAGCCGTATCCGCAGCCGTCGCAATGGTCGCTCACGCGGTGGAATGCGAAGAACGATTCGAAAGAGCTCGGGGTGACAACGGATGATGCTGCTTCCGGTACGCGGTCGCTTTTCATCAATGCCTCGGAGATCGGCTATATCGGATATGCCTCCGCCGCGGTATCGCTTCCCGGCGAATATAAATTCGTTCATGTGTCCGCCGCAATAAAGATGTCCGCGGAGATGAATGCGCTCCCCTGGATGTTCATCACCTGGAATAAAGGGAACACCTTCATATCGCGGAGCGATCTCCCTGCCGATGTGAGCAAGGGCTCGTGGCAGACCATATCGCTCGAAGTGCCGCGCGCCGAAATGCCGAAGGATGCCGACAATTTCCGTATCAATTTCGGCACGCGCGGGCAGAAAGATCCGAAGGGTGCGCTGTACATCGACGATGTAACAGCGGCGGCGGGCATGTCGCGGCACGATTTCCGCCTTGCCCCGGCAGCGCGTTTCGCCTGGTTCGAGGATGCGCCGGTGCGTTTCATCTGCGAAGATCCGCCGGCAGGACTGACCTCAGTGCAGGGAACGGTTTTTACATCGGCTGGGGACACTGCGGCACAGGTGAACATCGGCCGCGATGTACTTATTGCGAACGGCTGGGTATGGCATGCACCGCAGCCGGGTTTTTATGAGATGGAATTCACGTATACCGAGGCGGGACAGACACGGCCGATGGTGCGGAGCTTCACGATGCGCGGCAAGGATTCCGTCAAGCGCTTCGGACGGGACCGCTTCGGCGTTGCGGTGGTAAAAAAACGCGCGTATGTAAACCGTCCGCAGTTCGGCTTCAATCTTGAATTCGATGATGACGAATGTATGGGGATGGCGCGCATGACCGGCATGGGTTTCATGCGGCTGTGGGCGCATTGGGGATATAATTGGCGCAAAGAGAATATCGTGAACCCTGAGAAGGGTGTCTACCAATGGGGCTACATGGACCGCGCGATGGTGCTTGCCGACCGCTATGGTTTTCAGAGCAATGTCGTGACCGTGTACGGAACGCCGCGATGGGCATCGCCGTACCCGGAGCGCACGGACATCGATATCTGCGTGCCGCGCTATTCGGCGTGGATGCCCAGGGAATTATTTTCATGGACGGTATTCCTCCGCGACCTCGTGACCCGGTATAAGGAGCGCGTGAGCGACTGGCAGCTTTGGAATGAACCGCATCTGCCGACCGGGAGCGTGTACTGGCGCGACACGACGGAGAATTTCGCTTCGCTCATGAAAAGCGGATACGATACGATCAAGGGTGTTATGCCGAACGCGAACGTGTGGCTCGGCGGACAGGCAGGTCGGGGCTATATCCCGTTCTATAAGGAATATCTCAAGGCAGGCGGATTCCCTTATTACGATACACTTACCATGCACGGGAGCTTTCCGGAGACGCGGCTTTATTGGGATCTCGAAAAACAGCAGGGGCACACGCCGAAACCATGGAGCTCTTCGGAGTGGCATGCGATACTGATCGGAAGCTCTGCCTCGGATAATATCCCCGATGAACGAGAGCTTGGGCGCCGCATGCTGACGGATCTTCTTCTGCAGCTTAAGTACAATGTTGAGCGCATCGTGATCTTTGAGATGCAGAACCTTGATGAGATGGAATCGCTTCAGTATGCCCGTGCGAACGGAATTTTTACGCACTGCTCCGGATTGTTCCGCAAGAGGCCCGATCAGGAGCCGCGTATCGCCGCCGTCGTGATGAGGAATTTCCTTGACCGCATCGGCGGCCGCGTGCGGTATGCGAAGGAATTCGATCTCGGCACGCAGAAAGCGGTGCTTTTGTCAGCAGATGCCGGCCCTCTTCTCGTCGTGTGGAATGAAGGGAAAGCGCCGGAGACGATCGATGCACGGCTGTCGCGTACGATCTCCGCATCATCAACTGCCGTCAGCTGGGAAGGAAAACCCTGGAATGACCGCGTGCTCGACACACGCTCGACGTATCTCATTGAACAATGCGATGAGTCTCAGCTTCGATCGCTTTCGGTACCGGCAACGGCGCTTCTCTATCCGCTCGAACGGAAAAAAGCATCGAGCGATGCGAATGCGGTCAGGGGAACGCTTTCTCCGTCGCCGATCGTTTCGCCGAACGCTGATACGCAGTGGAATACGGAGGGCTGGCAGTTCAAAGGTATTCGCGGTGCCGCGCGGCCGGACGGATTTAAGGCGCGTTTCGCCGTTCATTGCGGTACTGCAGGGCTCGATCTTCTCGTCGAGGTGCGCGATACCGTCCATGTGCAGAACGAGAAGCCCGGGCAGGCGTATAACGGCGACTCGCTGCAGTTCGCCCTCGATGCGGACGCCTCAGGTGCCGACGGGAGCCAGACCGAGATATCGGTAGCGCTTACTCCCGACGGACCTGTCGTATGGAAGCATCTTGCCTCATTCATCGGCGGGAATATTCCGCAGAACTGGACGGCGGCGGGACATCCCGCGCAACACGCCCGCGCCGATGTGGACAGACAGGATGGACGCACGCTCTATAAAGTGCATATCGACTGGACGGAATTCTATCCCTTCGTCTTTGAGACCGGCAAGCCCCTGCGTTTTTCGGTATTGGTCAACGATAATGACGGGAACGGCCGCTTGGGCTGGCTCGAATGGGGCGGCGGGATAGGAGAGAAAAAAGACCCGTCGCTGTTCGGAAAATTAAGCGAGTAGAAAAAATACTGCATGTAATCTTCTCTTCCCCCTTCCCTCTCTCACTTCCCTGAGAGACAGGGGGTGCCGCGTATTTCGCGGCGGGGGATGGGTGAGTGTGTTATACTGAAATGTATGTGCCCGCCGTGGGCAGACGGCAATGGTAACGAATGAAAACTCCTTTCCTTAATTTGACAAAAGAACGGGAATTGATAGTATTATCCGACAAGGAGAGCACGTTCATGAAAGAGTCCATAAAGCAATTCATAGCCCAGAAGCACATAGCCGTCATCGGCGTTTCACGCTCCGGAAAGAAATTCAGCAATACGATATACCGGGAGCTTAAGAACGACGGATATACCGTCTATCCGGTGAACCCCAATGCAGGGACGGTAGAAGGCGATAAATGCTATCCATCCATAGCCGCACTGCCGAAAGCGGTCACCGCAACGGTCGTCGTCGTTCCGCCGGCGGAGACGCTAGCCGTCGTCACCGAAGCGGCGAAAAAAGGCATAAAGCATATCTGGCTTCAGCAGGGTGCGGAGAGCGATGAGGCCGAGGCGTACTGCAAGACCAATGAGCTTTCGTTCGTCAGCGGGCGATGCCTCTTCATGTACGTGAAGGAGCATGCGTTCCCGCATTCCATTCACGCGGTCATAGCGAAACTTTTCCGGCGATTCTGAGGCCGTGCTCCCGAAAAAACGATTTGCCGAGCTCGCGGGGGCGATAGGCGGCGACGTGCTCTTGTCCGACGCCGTGCGCGACGTGTATGCCACCGATGCGAGCCTGTACCGCGTACGCCCCGAGGCCGTTGTTGTCCCGAGGAATACGTTCGATATCGTGAGCACCGTGCTCTTTGCACGGGAGCACAGGATACCGATAACCATGCGCGGAGCGGGAAGTTCCACCGCAGGACAGGCTGTCGGCAGCGGCATCATCATCGATACGACGAAATATATGAACAAGGTCATCGCGGTCGATCCCGCAGGCGGATACGTCGTCACCGAGCCCGGCATTCCGTTCGACAGGCTCAACGCGCATCTTGCAGGATACGGCATGCGCGTGCCCTGCGCACCGTCATCGAGCGCATATGCAACGGCCGGCGGCATGATCGGCAATAATGCGAGCGGTGCACGGAGCGTGAAATACGGCGATACGCGGTCGCATACGAGAACGCTCTCGCTCGTGCTCTCCGACGGAAGCCCCGTCACCACGGCATCGCTTGACATCGACAGCCCCGAGCTTGCCGCGGGCGCAGCCAATCCGTCGCTCTGGGGCGAGATACATCGATCGCTCCCGCGCATCATCACCCGCGAAAGCGAGCGCATCGAACGCTTCTCCGTACCCATCGGGAAGAACAGTTCCGGCTATGCACTCGACCGCATCATCACGGACGGAAAATTCGATGTCGCACCGCTCATCGTCGGGAGCGAGGGAACGCTCGCCGCCGTCACGCAGATATCGTTCCGGCTCTCTCCCCTCCCCCGATACCGCGCCACCATGCTCTGCTTTTCAACCTCGCGTGAGAAGTCCCTTACGCTTGCGGGGAAATTGCGCGCGCTCGAACCGTCCGCGCTCGAATTCATGGACGCTTCATTCCTTGCCATGGTCACACGTCACGCTCCGTCGACGATCCGTATCCCCGCCGATGCACAAGCTGCGCTCCTCGTCGAATTCGAGGAAGAGAGCGCCGTAGAACGCGACGACAAGATACGCACCGCGCGATATATCGCCGTTGAGCGAACGCGCCTCGCCGCGAGCGCTCGCACCGCTGTGAATGCCGCCGAATGCAATGCGCTTTGGCGGCTGCGCTACGCGATAGCACCGCTTTTGAACCGCCGCACGGATGGGCGCATGGCCGTACCCCTCATCGAGGACGTAGCGGTAGCGCCCGAACTCCTGCCCGAATTCATATCGCGTCTGTGCCAGCTGCTCGATGCCGCGGGGCTTTCCGGTTCGTACGCCGTGTTCGGTCACGCCGGAGACGGCAATCTCCATGTACGTCCGCTCATGGACCCGCGCTCATCCGAGGACCGTGCGGTCATGAAGAAGCTCCTCCGTGAAACGCATGCCCTCGTCGAAGAGCTCGGCGGTACCGCGACGGGCGAACATGGCGACGGGAGATTGCGCACTGCATACCTCTCGCATCGCTTCGGTGCGCTGTACGGCGTGTTCCGCGAGGTGAAAGCATTGTTCGATCCGAAGAACATGTTCAATCCCGGCATCATCGCCGCAGAAAGACCGCCGTTGTCAGACGAAAATATGCGATTCGATGGGTCCTACCGCGCACGTACGCTCCCGGTGCGTCTCTCGCCCGCTCTGCTCGCAGCGGTACGCGCGGACGCGGAGCGCTGCAGCGGCTGCGGTGAATGCCGCACCTTCTGTCCCTCGTTCGTGAGCGGCAATGAGCTCTCGCTCCCGCGCGGGCGTCTCGATCTCATACGCGAAACGATGTCGGAAGCCGCAGCGCACGGCACGAGGTTCTACCAGAGGCGCGAACTCGCATCCGCGCTCTATACCGACTGCCTCTTCTGCCGCCGATGCGAGTCCTCATGCCCGGCGGCCATCCCCGCCGGATTACACGCCTTTACGCTCAAGCACGACGTCGTTTCACGGCGCGGCGGATACCGGGAAGACATGCTCTTCGCACGCGCGGGAACGGTCAATCGCCTCGGCGCGATATTCCCCTCGCTCACCAACCGCGCCCTTCGCTCGAAGCTGTTCCGATCGATGCTCGCCGTCATCGGCGTAAGCAAAGAGCGCTCATATCCCGCGTTCACATCGAAGCGCCCATGGAAATACGGCCGCATCATCGGCAGCACGAACGCAGCACGGAAGATAGCGATATTCCACGGCTGCCACGGCTATGCCTTCGATACTGATGTCGTTGGTGCTCACATCGACCTGCTTACCCGAGCGGGCGCTGCCGTCGTCGTACCCAGGCAAGAGTGCTGCGGCATGCCGGCGTTCACGGCGGGGATGAGCCGCATCGTCCATAGGAACATGAAAAGAACGATACGCTCGTTCGCACCATTCATCAGGAATGGATTTGAGATAATCACCCCCTGCCCTTCCTGCGCCATGATGATACGCGAACTGTGGCCGGCATACGCGGACGGCCGCATGGCCGATGAAGCGAAACGATTCTCCGCCAAACTCGTCACGCTTGATGATGTTATCGCGGGTACGCTTGACCGTATGCAGCTAAAAAAGCTCCCGATCGTATACTTCACGCCCTGTCATGAGCGCGCATCGCACAGCACGGGTCATCGCGAGCGGCTTGAGGCAACGCCGGGCATTGCGCTCACCGTCATCGACGATATCTGCTGCGGGAGCGGCGGCACCTTCGGTATGAAGGCAAAAAATGCACCTGCGTACACAGCGCTGACGGCACAATTGTCGGAACGTCTCACGGCGCTCGGTGCGGCGACGATAGCAAGCCCCTGCGGTATGTGCCGCGAGCAGTTGAAGGCGGTGACGACAGCGCGCGTCGTACACCCCGTTGAGATCTACGCACGGGCGCTCTCGAAAAATCGATGATCTCCCGCTGCATCGGCGCCATCCTGCCGGAACGATGTTCCGGTTCATTTCGCCGCTATTTCAAAGAACTGCGGCGGGTGCATGCGAAAAAACCTGTCGAGGCATCATGCTGTATCGGTCTGGCTGTTCAGGTATTTCCGCATCATTTCCTTCGTGACCGCATGCACGGACTCGGGGTCTTCATTGTTATGCGCGTAATAATAGAGCGAGAGATGGTCAGGCCGGTAGCGTGAGAGGTAGGCATCAAGATTATCACGGTATTCCGGTACCGCGGCCTTCGGGATGAGCATATTCTCAATGAGCGCGAACGTTCCTTTCGATGACAGAGCGCATTCGGCCTGCGTGCGTTCCCAGACGGATTCGATGCGGTATTTTTTCCAGGAGGGCTCTTCGTGAAAGAAACTCTGCCGAGAAAGATTACCGTCATATCCGGCATAACGGATGCCGCTGATCGCCGTGCTTGCGGCAGTGAACCGCGAAGATGAAGTGCTTTGATTGAACAGCGTGATGCAGAGGTCGGGGCGTATCGACAGACAATGCGCTGTAAGCCCGTTTAGGAAATCGATGAAGCTGTCCTCCATCTGCTCCGGGGAGGGATGAGCGCCGAATTTTTCTATCGTTGCCGGATGTGTGGAAATGATATTCTCACTTTTGGGTTCATCCCAGATAATACCGTCGACAGGATAGTCCCGCAGAAGCGTGGTCATAAAGCCGTGTATCCAATCACGGA
>JBBTBY010000059.1 GCA_038043445.1 Spirochaetota bacterium | reverse complement strand
GGATTTCGGTATGCACCAGTGTGATCTTCGTTCCGCCTTTCACCGGCGCAAGGAGCACTTCCAATTCTGAATCGGGGCTGCCGTCCGGGAATTCCGCGGTGCGCCATGACTGTACGATACGCTTGTGCTTTTCAAGCGAGAGCGTCGTTCCCGAAATATAGTCATCCCAAGCGGTGAACGCCCCGCCGACCTTTGGGGCTATCTTCGCTTTGCCGCCGGTGAAGCTGCCGTGCGCCTTGCTGTCAAGCCATGCCTCGAACACTTCTTTCGGAGAGGCGGGAAGAACAGCCGATACTTTCAGTTTTTCCGGCATCTAGAGCGGGAATACCGCGCCCTTATCCGCTGATGACACCATCTTCGCGTAACGCGCCATGTATCCCTCTTTTATCTTCGGCTCGCGCGGCTTGATGCTCGCAAGACGCTTTTTTATCTCTTCATCGGGGACTTCGAGCGTAAGCTTCTTCGCCGGTATATCGATGGAGATGATATCCCCTTCGTTCACCGCTGCTATGGGGCCGCCGAGCGCCGCTTCCGGGGAAACGTGTCCGATGGATGATCCGCGCGTTGCGCCGGAAAATCGTCCGTCGGTGATGAGCGCGACATCCTCGCCGAGACCGATGCCGGCGATGTTCGCCGTGGGAGAGAGCATCTCGCGCATGCCGGGACCGCCGGCAGGACCTTCGTAGCGTATGACGATGACATCGCCTTTCTTTATCTTGCCGCCGAGTATTGCCTCGCATGCCGACTCTTCGCTTTCGAACACGCGCGCGGGGCCTTTGTGCCGGAGCATTTTCTCGACAACGGCAGCCTGCTTCACGACCGAGCCGGCAGGCGCGAGATTGCCGAAAAGCACCGCAAGACCGCCGTCCGCGTGCACCGGTTTATCGATGGAGCGTATCACCGCAGTGTTCTTGTTCTTTACACCGATAAGGTTCTCGCCGAGCGTTTTCCCGGTGACCGTTTTAACGTTCGTCTTAAGGAGATTCTTCTTTGCAAGCTCGCTCATGACGGCATAGACGCCACCCGCATGGTACATATCTTCCATATGGTGCGGTCCCGCGGGCGCAAGCGAACACAGATGCGGCGTGCGCGTGCTTATCTCATTAAAAAGGTCCATCGTGATGGGTACGCGGGCATAATGCGCAATTGCGGGGATATGAAGCGCGGTGTTCGATGACCCGCCTATGGCCATGTCCACCGTGACTGCGTTCTCGATAGCATCGCGCGTCATGATGTCCGACGGGCGTATGTTCTTTTCGACGAGTTCCATTATCTTCATACCGGTGTATTTGCCCAGACGCATGCGTTCCGAGTACACGGCCGGTATGGTACCGTTGCCGGGGAGAGCGACACCGAGCGCTTCGGAGAGGCAGTTCATCGAATTGGCGGTGAAAAGACCCGAGCAGCTTCCCGCGGACGGGCAGGTGCACATCTCCATTTCATGAAGCTCTTCTTCGCTCATCTTGCCGACGGCGACCTTGCCCACCGCTTCGAACATATTATCGAGCCCGAGCTCGGATGTGCTCATCTTGCCGGCGAGCATCGGTCCGCCGGAGACGACGAGTGCGGGAATGTTGAGCCGCGCCATGGCGATGATCATGCCCGGCACGACCTTGTCGCAGTTCGGAATAAAGACCATGCCGTCGAAGGGATGTCCCTTTGCGACTATCTCGCAGGAATCGGCGATGAGTTCGCGGCTGCCCAGGGAGTATTTCATGCCTTCATGGTTCATCGCAAGGCCGTCGCAGACGCCGATGGTGGAGAACTCAAGCGGCGTTCCGCCTGCCATGCGAATGCCCGCTTTCACCGCTTCGACGAGCTTGTCGAGGTGAATATGGCCGGGGATTATCTCATTCGCCGAGTTGGCTATGCCGATGATAGGGCGATCGATCTCTTCCTTAGTGAGTCCGAGTGAATAGAGGAGAGAGCGGTGGGGCGCTTTTTCAACGCCTTTTTTCATTGCATCGGAACGCATAGGGTATCCTTGTAGGAAGATGGATAGGATTATATAAATCATCATGGATAAAGTAAAGCGGCATGAGGAGTTTGTAGAGCACTATCGGCTTTTATTGATCTCTCGCTGGAACTGCCCCGGCGTTATGCCGTTCGCTTTTTTGAACGCCCGTGTAAAAAATGAGAGACTCGAGTAGCCAACATCGTAGCACGTATCGAGCACAGAACGGGTGTGAAGCAAATCCTTTGCTTTTGTCATGCGAAGTATAGTGATATATTCGAAAACAGAAAAACCCATCGCCTCTTTAAAAAGCCGCGTGAAATAGAATTTGCTTACCCCTGCGTGAGCGGCAATGTCCGTAAGCCGGATTGTCGAATGGAAGTTGGCCTTCAGATACGATACCGCACGACCCACAGGGGCGTGCTCCTGATAATGTTCGTAGTGGGAAATTTTTTCTTCAAAGTCCCCGAGTACCTGCTGGAAGATGAGCGTAAGGAAATCGATTATAGCGTTCGTCGTATCTGGTGACAGAATGCGGGTTTTGCGATAGAGGGAAATGAGTTCAGTAGGCGATTGCCCTGTGTTTCGCAGCATACGATGTATTTCGGATGCCCGCAGGCGGTCTGCGGCACGTGTGAAGAATTGCCCGGTCAGCAGGGCGCACACGAATTGTTTCCCGATGAGTATGGGTATGACTATCTCGGTAAGTCCGAAGTCACAGCGATAGACGTACGGGGCGCTCGTTTTGCGGATATGGGCGAACGCACGTGCGGTACATGCAGCGCATGCAGCGAATCCCGAACGCTCCTGCTTCAGCTTCCGGCAGAACGGGTTCTCGGCGGCACGATCGTAGAACGATGCTATCGGCACACCGTCCGCGCCGTCGATATCGATGACAAGACCGGTTATCCGTGAGAACATTATGCACAGGTCCTTGATCCGGGGGCTTCTCAGGAATGCGGCATAGCGCTGCGTATTATCGCCCGTTGGCATGGTCTGTTCGCTGCTCATACGCTTTGAGTATATGGCCTCGGCAAAAAAGAGCAAATTCCCGATCGGGTTTCGCGAGCAACATCGGGCAAATTGGCGGCAATAGGCAGCAAGAAAGCCGACACGTAAGTATTATACTTACAGAAGAATCAAGTGAGGAAGTCATATATGGTTAAACAGCACCCATTAATATTGCATATATTCGAATGCGTAACTCGTCTCCGCATGAGTGGACAGCAGAATACTGTGCAGTATAATGCTGTCAGCAGTAATAGACTTCTTAAAAAAGGCTGCTATTGTCCCATGAACAGCAGCGCGTGCCGGTGCTAACCTACAATGATGAAAAACAAATCGAACAAATTTCCTATTGCCTATACTGTCGGCATCGCCGGATTGCGGCGAGGCATGTCATTTGTAGAGCTTTTCAATGATCATAGCGAAACACGCGTTGCTGCGGTATGCGATACTGACTTTGCCCGTGCCGAAACTGTCGCTGCTGATCTCGACATTGAACGATCGTACCGCGATTTCGAATCGTTCATCCGGAGTGATTTTGATATCGCGGTGATCGCAACACCTTTTCCGCTGCACGTCGAGCATGTAATAAAAGCGCTTGAACAGGGCAAACACGTGCTTTCGGAAGTGCCGCCCGCGTATACTGTCAATGAGGCAAAACAGCTCGTCAGGGCAGTACGGAAACACAGTAATCGCAAGTATATGATGGCGGCAAACTATAACTACATCCATTTCATACGGGAATGGATACAACGTGTTCGCGGCGGGGCGGTCGGAGCAATTACCTATGCAGAAGTCGAGTATATACACCACATACCGTCGCTTCTTAAAACGCCCGACGGTTCAGCTACGTGGCGCACCAATCTTCCGCCGATAATGTATTGCATGCATGACTTAGGTCCGATTATAACGATGTTGGGTGAGCGACTCGTCGATGCGACCGGGTTTTCAACCGGCGCCCGTATTTCACCGGAAAATGGAACCGTTGATATGCAGCTTGGGGTTTTCCATTCGGAGAGCGGTGCAGTAATAAAACTGCTTGTCGGGTTTTCTCACGAGCGAGGGCGCGACCATCATTTCATTTCAGTTTACGGAACCAAGGGCTGTATCGAGAATTCCCGCTGGAATCCCAATACAGAGGGATATGTGCACTTCAAGGACGCCCCCGCGACCCCGTCCTTAACTCCCGCTCAGATAACGATAAACGATCCGCATGCGCCGGAGGAAGCGAATAAAGGCGGGCACGGCACCAGTGAATACTATTTGATACGTGATTTTATAAGTTCTATACAAAACAATACGAAACCACCGATCGATGTGTATACAGCGCTTGACTTCGGGCTGCCGGGAATATGCGCCGAACAATCGATACGTGCTGGCGGAAAAAAGATCAATATCCCAGACCCGCGAACATGGTAAATGAACAAGGATGGTATCAACGATGGAAAATAAAATGATTTTCTTGTGCTTCGGCGAGATACTGGATATGATCCCCACGTATGTTGTACGCATGCGAGCGATAGGATCCACATTCATACATAGCTATTGTCGATCGAGCATACTTGCGTTGACTTGCGCACTTGCTGCATTCGCACATGGGTATGCGACTTCGCTTGCTGTCACTAAGCCCGGAGTCACATTAGTGGAAGCTGAGTCCGGCATTTGCACATCGCCGATGACGGTTGAAACTGATGAATTGGCCTCCGGAGAAAAATATATCGTTACCCCAAGGAGTGCCGGAGAGAACACGGGCGACTGTTTACTTTCATTTACTGTTGCCATACCCGGCGACTATACAATATTCGCTCGGGTAATAGCCGAAGACAGCAGAAGCGATTCCATATTCGTCATCGTCGATAATGGCATGCCTATTACCTGGGATGTTAAAAATTGCAGTTCGTGGCAATATGATGGGATTCGTGATCGTATTGAAAAGGCGGTAAATTACAAGCAGCGGTATACATTTACACTTGCGCAGGGAAAGCACACGCTTACACTAAGGAACCGTGAGGGCGGTCTTAAAATCGATACGATAATTATTGCGAGAAAAGATTCCGGATACGACCCGTCGACAATACTTTCTATTGTCCCAATGCCACTGCCTATCGGACAGCGCTATGATTTCGGCAACACACCGCACTATGTGCCGGAAACAAATCTCCCCGGCCTGAGCGAAGAGAAAGCGTTCAGCAGATTGAACATCCGTGATTTTGGCGCCGTTGGCGACGGCACATCACACCCCCTGAGTGAACTCTACAGAACGCAAAACGAGATCGATATCCGATATGGCAAAGATCGCTATCGTTCTGAGGATGAGCGAGACTTCGTCGGACTCTGCGAGGCTATCCGATATGCACGCGCCAATCGATATATTGGGAAAACGCTTGACGAAAAGGTCTCAGCGACACAGAATTGGAAAAAAGATTATCAGTATGGTACAAGTCCTGTCTATATGCCCAATGGACAATACATCATCAATCGTACGATAAAAATACAGGACTTTCGCGGATTTTCATTGTCCGGCGCAGGTCCTGAAGGAATGACCGTGCTCTATTGTACCGAGCCAGTGCCACTCTTCTGGATACAGTATGCTGTTACGCTCTCATTCCGTGATTTTACGATCAGCGCCGGTCCCGAGCATGAGCGAAATAATAGAACTACCGGTTTCTACATGGTCAGTTCTTATCCAAAGGATAAGAATAGTACAGGACGTCCGTCAATGTATCTGAATCGATTTGAAAATATAACCTTTTCCGGTCTTTACCAGGCTGTCGATATCGCAGGTACCGACATGGGCGATACACAGCAATTTTATTCGTGCATCTTCAGAAAAAACGGGATCGCACTGCATCTGCGTAATGCACAGGCGTTTAACATCGATTTTTTCGGATGCGCATGGTATGGGGCGCACCGTCCAGAGAACACCGGACATGCCACTGCATTCCTTGTCGAGGCTGGCGGATTTATCAATGTGTTCGGTGGTTCGATGACCTGTATTGGCTCTCTATTGAAACTGATGCCGAACAGTATCTATAACGATGGGTGCGGTGGCGGGCCGACAATAAACCGAAGCAACGGTAAATTCAACATCATGAATGTGCGTTTCGAGTGGGATAAAGATGAGCCGCTTCTATTCGACGCCGTCGATGACGGCACATTAAGTGCTCAGATCAATATTGAAAATTGTGTTGTGTGGAAAACAGCAAGTGCCATTGAAGCTGGACTTAAGTCTCCGCTTGGCGTTTTATGCAGCGGAATGAATGTGACCATTCGAAATATGAACATACCGAACAATACAAATGCATTAATTCTCGGGAATATCCAGGGATTTACTGAACAGCGGCGCAGCAAGCTGATCATCGACAATGTTGTCGGTGACCAACTCTTGTATGCTGAGACCGATGGAACGGAGCAGCTGAGGGAGTCGAATCGGTGGCAGATCGATCAAAGCAAGCTGATCACTGCACCGGGAAAGTGGAAACAAAGCGTCGATCTTCGTACACCGTAGGAATAGCGCCCTCGGAGCCTGCAATGAAAACGATACCGTTCTTTGCCGATCTAAAAAAAGCGATGAATACCACTATCCCGCGTTTCAGAAAGTCAGTACCGAAAAGCAACGAGATCTGCCTTTCCGACACATGGGGCATAACGCTTCCCGAAAATGCATCGCCACGGGTCGTTCAGGCGGTGAAGGGATTGAGGGCGTTCATGAAGGCGTCCGGCGTCACCATCCATGAACGGCGCATGGCCGTGAAAAACACCATTTCACTTATATGCAAAGCAAGCAAAAAAGCAGAGTCGTATTCCATAGATGTTACTCGTGAAGTGATACGAATCGAAGGCGATGACAGCGGCATCATGTATGCTCTTTTCCATCTGGAAGATATCATGCGCGTACACGGCGCTCCGATACTGCCTATCGGCACGATATCGAAAAGTCCATCGCTTCAGACGCGCATTCTCCGTTCACCCATGGCGTTTTTTTATGCGGATGAATTCGCACGACAGAAGATCGCATACCCTGACAACTATCTCAACAAAATCGCCCACAGTGGCTTCAACGGTATTTGGCTGCGCGGAAAGCTATCCGACCTGGCCAAGGTCGATGTATTCCCCGAGTTCGGGGTCGGTTCGGATGAAAAGATCGCTGAGCTCAATGACCTCGTTGTACGAGCATCACGGTACGGCATCAGGGTGTATCTCTATTTCAATGAACCGCTTGCAATGCCCGAGAACAGCGCGTTTTTTGATTCGTATCCGCACGTCAAGGGGCAGTTGCATGCTGATGAAAAAGCAGCCGCGCTTTGCACGAGCACACCTGAGGTAAAGTCATTTCTCCGCGATGGCATGCGTTCCATTTTTTCTCGTATCCCACTGCTCGGGGGTGTTATACTTATTACAGCGTCGGAGTATCATACGCACTGTTATTCTCACTTCACCACTCGGGAAAATCAGTTCGAAACGGGGGTGAGCACAATGCAATGCCCACGCTGCCGAGAACGCACACCCGAAGATGTTATCGGCGAGGTCATAACGCTCATACGCGATGGTGTCAAGGCTGCAAACCCCGAGGCACAGGTCATCGCCTGGAACTGGAGCTGGAGCATGTATTATGACGATCCGCAATCAAAGATCATCGCGAAAGTTCCGCATGATGTCATCATCATGGCTGACTTTGAACGTGGATCTCAGCGCGTGACTGACGGGTTTGAACATCTTATTGACGAATACAGCCTGACTTTTGTCGGTCCCGCCGACCGATTTTCCAGGACCGCACAAGAAGTGATGTCAAGCGGCCGAGAGGTGTATGCAAAGCTGCAGATCGGGACAACTCACGAGATCGCATCAGTACCATATTTCCCACTCTATCGGAATTTAGCTGAAAAGCTCATCCGCGCAAAAGAGCGTGGCGTTTCCGGCGCGATGGAATGCTGGAATTTCGGCAACATACTTTCGCCGAACACCGAAGTCGCCAACGCATTTTCCTGGGACCCGATCCCGTCAGATATTGATGAATATCTTTTGACATTCGCACAGCGTGAATTCGGCACGACCGCTGCACCGGGATTCTGTAACGCATGGAGGCATTTCGATTCTGCAGCTAAGCACTATCCGTTCAGCATTCCGCTCCTCTACTGGGGGCCGCAGAATTACGGACCGGCGTATCCGTTGGTATTCGAAAAGAATGACGCCCCAACACCGGTAGCATGGCTTCTCCCCGCCGAGATACAATATGACATGTACCACGTACTCATGGAACGTATAGACTTCGGTGACGACATTACCTGTTATCTCGGTCCATTTACACCTGAAAAACTGGTGTCTTGTCTCAGAAACTTTTGCAGGGAATGGGAAAAAGGGCTTGCGGTGATGAAGAAAACGGCAAAGATGGTCCCTCCCGCATTAAAACCGAACTATATTCGCGAATACACTGTATCGGCGGCGGTTCATTCACAGCTGCTTACGGCAGCACATGTTACCGAGTTCATCAGTCTCAGGAATGCCTATCTTGAAGAAACAAATGTACGGGCATCGCATACGCTGTTGAGTCGCATGTCCGCCATAGCACGCGAAGAAATAGCAAATGCACGGCACTGCCGTACACTAGCCGTAAAAAACCCCATGCTGGGGTTCCATGGCGAAGCATTCGGCTACCAATATACGCCGAAGAAGATAGATGCAAAAATTACTGTGACAAAAGCGACATTGACGAAGATCGATGCACTCTTAAAGATGCCTGTTGCATAAGGGTTCATTCAGCACCGCGGATCTACGCGCTGAGAATAAAATATGCACCCAGCACGCGCGACAATCAAAGCAATATTGAGCAAATGAACAGCAGTACACGGCAAGACGGTGGGATATCTCTGTGTTATTGTATAGATAAACGATAATGGGAGTTGACCATGTCAAAGAAACAGAACGCAACAGATTTTCGATACAATACGGGTGCGACACGGATCCCCTGGGCAACGGTCGGTGAATCGGTACACGCCGATGATATCGTGGACATCCTGAAGTTCCTGGTGCCGGCGGGAGATGCCAAGACGAAGTATCGCGCTCAGTTCTCACGTCTTGCGGCAGAAGTGCATAAGACCTGCGCCCTCGGCGGGTACGCACGAAAACTTACGCTCGGCTCCAAAGTAAAAGAGCTTGAAAAAAAAGTGAGTGCATTCCTCGGTGCAAAACATGCAGTATTCCTCACGAACGCTACGGCCGGCTTTGAGATCGCACACGGTTTTGCCGGTGTGAAAGCGGGGGATGAAGTCATTGTTCCCGCAATAACGTTTGCCGCGACCATGCTCTATCCTCTTTCTCTCGGTGCGAAGGTGGTATTCGCCGATGTCGACCCGATAACACTGAATATGGACCCGGCGGACGTGGAACGGAAGATCACCGCAAAGACAAAGGTCATCATGCCGGTGCATCTCGGCGGCTATCCGGTGGACATGGACCCTATAATGAAGATCGCGAACGCACGTGGCATAACAGTGCTTGAGGACGCTGCTCACGGCTTCGGCGGCATGTACAAGGGGAAGCATCTCGGCACTATAGGACACTTCGGTGCGTACAGTTTCCACGAAGTAAAGAACATCACCTCGCTCGGCGAGGGCGGCATCCTCGTCACGAATGAACCGTGCGGCGAAGATTTCGCAAAGGCCCGCTTTGCAGGATTCGACATCGCGCACCCAATAGATCATTGGCTCTATGATATCGCAGCGCTTAAGTGGCGCGGGGAACATTTCGTTCCCGGCAATCATTCGGCAACGGAGATTCAGGCGGTTGCGTTATCCGGGCAGCTCAAGCGATTGAACACCATAATCGCAAAACGCAGAAAGAACGCGGCGTACCTTAATTCGCGGCTTTCCGGGATACCCGGCATTGAAGTGCCGCCGCTCGATTCAAAGGATATAAAAAGCACGCATCATCTCTATCTTCTGAAAATTGATCCGTCTGCGTTACGCGGCGACATTCAGGATTTCAAGAAAAATCTCAGCGCCCATGGAGTTACACAGATAGCACATTTTGCACCGCTGTATCGTTTTTCAATGCTCAGGCAGCTCGGCTATGATACCGCCGCCATTGCGAGAACATGCCCTCGTGCGGAGGATGCATTCCTTCATCGCTTCACGCATCTGCCGCTGTACGATTTTGCACAGAAGGATATCGCCTGCATGGCGGATGCGGTGATCAAATCGGTAACGGCGATGAAGCGCTAGCGATAGCAGCCGTGTTCGGGACTATGCCATAGACACATACTACGCGGGAACTTATGATGACAAAAGAAAGAACTAAGGGACTATTTGACATGAGTATCGCTGCGTTGTGTAATATGATACACTTAGGGCGGTTCAGCGGGACGTATGTGAAAAGCTTTTCCATTCCGCTTCGGCTGAAATGGAGCACTCAGGCGCCATGCAGATCTTTCGTCGTGGAGGGCCGGTAATGGGACAAAATATCGATATTCGTGCGCTCATGGACTCACACGAGGGCACCTGCGGTGGGAGCTTTTTTTCCGGCAAACCAGTTGGTGGTTTTTCTATAACCGATGCAATGCAACCGGGCACCACATTCCCCAACGGCGCAAAGGCCGCCGTGCTTTTCACCTACGATGTAGAAGGTGATTATGGCAACGGCAGCGGCGATGTCCGCACCGAAATAAAAAATTATTTCACGATGACAAAAGTGCATGAGAATGCCACTGTATCGGCGACGTATAATATTGTCGGTAAAATGGCGGAGGATCACGGCTCGGATTTTGTAAAAGCGATCGCTGCGTCAGGTGCTGAAATAGCAAGTCATGGATATCGGCACGACATGCAGGGAAAAGAACCGTATGTGTATCATGGTCATTTCGATTACGACGCGGTGCGATCGGATATAGAGAAAAGCGTGGAAGTGCTTACGCGCATTTCCGGAATACCGGTCAAAGGTTGCCGGCTGCCGTACGGACATTTCAATAATTTTTGCTATGATGCATTTGAATCAGCAGGGCTGTCATGGGCAAGTAACGCAACGATACAAAGCAACAGGCTCGGATCGAGCCCCGGCTACGCGGAATTATCCGGAAAACGATACAATATCGTGGAAATACCAATGGATGGAACCTCATACGACTGGCCACTCTTGATCGCTGATGAGAATAATCAAGGATTTCTCGATGCGGTACATCGTTTTGCTGCGGAGAATACGATCGTAGGCTTCGACCGTACACCGCACGGTGCTTTTCTGGTCTGGAAACGGCTCATCGATATGGCGATCGAGCACAATATCGTCTTCACGCTGCTATGCCATCCGATAAATCTTGCCGTTCAGAACGCGGCATGGGATATTGACGCGCTCAATGGATTTCTATTGCCTATCATACGGTATGCAGGTGAACTCCAGCAGGATAAGCGTATCTGGACCCCGACGTGCAGCCAATTAGTCGACTTTTATATCAGCCGCAAGAGATAAAACAAAGGAGATACATATGACCATTGGAATTCCTAGAGAGATCAAGACAAAGGAGAATCGTGTATCATGTACACCGGGTGGAGCACGCATGCTCGCAAGCGCGGGACACTCTGTACTCGTTGAATCGAATGCCGGCATCGGCAGCGGGTTTGACGATGACGCATATCGTTCCGCGGGAGCGCGTATCGTACCGTCGTCGGCGGATGCCTGGGGCTGCGATATGGTAATAAAAGTAAAAGAACCGCTTCCCGATGAATATCGATACCTGCGCCGCGGACTAATCCTGTTCACGTACCTGCATCTTGCTGCAGAAAAAAAACTTACGGATGCGCTTATATCTTCGGGGACTACCGGCATAGCGTATGAAACGGTCATGGTCGGTCGGCGTCTGCCGCTCCTTGAACCGATGAGTGAGATTGCCGGACGCATGTCGTCCATTGTGGGGGCGAATCTCCTGAGCAAAGCGATAGGCGGCAAGGGCGTGCTTCTCGGCGGCGTACCCGGCGTGCTCCCCGGTTCGGTGCTCGTCATCGGCGGCGGTACTGCGGGCATAAATGCGGGACGCATGGCCATGGGCATGGGCGCTGATGTAACGATACTTGAGGTCGACCTGGAGAAGATGCGATTTCTCGATGTGGCGCTTCACAGCTCGGCGCATACGCTGTTCTCAAATGAGCAGAATCTTCTGGACAAGCTGCCGTCTGTGGATCTTCTTATCGGCGCGGTGCTCATCCCGGGCATGAAGGCACCGAAAATAATCCGGCGCGACATGCTCCGCATGATGAAGCCCGGTTCAGTGTTCGTCGATATCGCAATCGATCAGGGCGGATGCGCAGAAACATCGCATGCGACGACACACGTCGCCCCGACCTACGTGGAAGAGGGCATTACGCATTATTGTGTAGCCAATATGCCCGGCGCATATGCACGTACGGCAACGCAGGCACTGACGAACGCAACGCTTCCCTATGCGCAGAAGATAGCCGATCTCGGCGTCGAGCGGGCGCTTGCAACGATAACAGAGTTGCGGTCGGGTGTAAACACGATAAACGGAACGCTCACGCATGCCGGTGTTGCCGAAGCGCACGGCATGCAGGCGACCGAACTTTCCGCATGAAAACGATACGGATCGGAGTGAAAAGAGTGCGGGGAGTATGCCCGTGAAAACATCGCTGCTATGGGGTGATCTCATTCATCTGAGCTATAATATGTGGTGCGATCGTGAAGTGCCGGAGCGGCCCGAGTATACCAGCAATGCGGCCGGACATTGCAAAAACAAAATAAAATATGGAGATCGCCATAAACCATACAATGGTATCGCTATAAACTACAGCGAAATAAAGGCGGGCATGAAAAAAGGAAAAGCTTTGCAGTACTCGAATGAACCGCCACATCGGTGTTCAGATATGTCAAATAGCGGAGGTCGCATATGCGCAGAGAAAGTTCGGTAGCACACGGTTGGTGGGACTATACCACGATTGATGATGCAATTCTACACGACGCAGCACGATTGACGGTACGCGATATCGAACAACTTGCGCGTCCGGGTTTTACGGTGAAGTTTTATGAGACCCGCGAGGCATTTTTTATGGCCGAAGCGCTTGAATATATCAGCGCATGGAGAACGGCGAGTGCAGCGGAACCCGCCGGCATCTGCGGACCGGTCGGACCTACCGAGCAGCTCCCGCTTGTCGCCGAGCTTGTCAATGCGCTTGATATCAATTTAAAACATTGTCACTTTTGGGGCATGGATGAATGGGTAGTTGACGGCAGAGAAGTGAGTGTTGAGCACCCCCTCGGATTTGCAAAATGCGATATGGACCTCTGCTTCAATCGTATAAAACCGAAACTGCGAATGCCGAAAGAGAATATGCATTTCCCGAGTGTTGACGGTCTTTCGGAATACAGCCGCGCATACGATGAAATCCGCTGCCTCATCATGCAGGGCGGCCAGGGCGAGGTAAAACATTGGGCGTTCAATGATCCGCCAAAACGTGAAGGAAAATATTTCGATGCGCCACCGACTCCCGCTGAATATCGGGCGCTCGGTACACGCATCGTCGATCTGCATCCGATGACAATAATGCAGAATGCACGGACCTCCGGAGGCGGTATTGTCACCGATATACCCACGCGGGCGCTTACGGTCGGTCCAGCTGAAACGTGGAAGACGGATACCGTATCGATTTGGAACCCGGGGTGGCATGATAATCCTTTCGGCATGCGCCTGACCGCTCTCATGATAGCTAAAAAGATCCCTGATACAGCAGTACCGATGTCGCTTCTTGCCGATCATCAGGATGTGCGTTTCAATTATCTGCGCAGCGGCATCGGCATCTGCGCGGTGGAGATGCACTAATGACCGTACTTGCCGTCGGCTGTCATCCCGACGATATAGAATTCATGATGGTGGGAACGCTTTTTCTTCTTCGCGAGAAGGGCGCTGATATCCATTACATAAATGTTGCGAACGGATCATGCGGTACGGACGAGCACTCTGTGCGCAATATCGTCCGTCTGCGGCGAGCTGAGGCGAAAGCTGCTGCTGCTTTTCTCGGCGCCTTCTATCACGAAAGCCTTGTTGATGATTTAATGGTCTATTATGAAGATAAAATTGTTCGGCGAATGGCAGCTATTGTTCGCGAGGTTGCCCCGGATATCATGCTCGTGCCATCGCTTGAAGATTACATGGAAGATCATATGAATACTGCCCGAATTGCGGTTACGGCGGCGTTCTGCCGCGGCATGAAGAATTATGGAACAAAACCAAAGCGTGCAAAAATATCAAAAGATATCGCTGTGTATCATGCTGAGCCATATGGATTACATGACGGCATGCGCAAGCGCATCGTCCCCGAGATCTATATCGATATTACACCGGCGATCGAAAAGAAGCGAAAAATGCTTGCGATGCACCACACCCAGAAAAAATGGCTTGATACCAGTCAGGGCATGAACGCATACCTTGAGGCGATGACATCAATGTCCGCCGCTGTAGGCAGCATGTCGATGCGTTATGAATACGCAGAGGGGTTCCGACAGCATTGTACACGTGGGCTTTCAGCGATCAATTATGACCCGCTCATGCAAGTGCTTGGCACGAAAGCCATATATGCAGAGAATGGCCGCAAGGATGGCGCACGTGGTGAAAATAAAAAGCAGTGATGACGACCCGCGAATAAAAAAAGCACTTGGTTATATCGGAGAAAACTACACTCAAGATATCCGTGTTTCCGATATTGCCGCTTACTCCGGTGTCAGCGCGCGGCGGTTGTCCGAGTTGTTTAAGGAAAGATACAATTGTACATTAAAGGGGTATCTGGTAAGGGCGCGGGTGTCAGCAGCCATGCCATTGCTGCATTCAGAGAATATGCCCGTCAACGAGGTAGCAAGAATGGTGGGGTATGATGATGTATTTTATTTTTCGCGGATATTCAGGAAAATTACAGGAGTAGCGCCTGTCTATTCGCTTATGGCAGACGATACACGGGGTCTGCAATTGAGCATCATCGGACAAAAATATAGCATAACAGGACAAGACGTCATCTCCCGATCGTGCTAGTATAAAAATGGTTATAAAATAAGGAGCAACTGACGATGAATAAAGTATCCTGGGGCGTTATCGGAGCAGGAGGCATCGCCGATCGACGTACGATACCGGGTATGCTTCTGTCGAACAATGCCCGACTTGCAGCGATCATGGATGTTGATGAAAAGCGGCTTGCGGCGCTCGCGCAAAAGTACCCGGAAGCAAAGCCCTATCCTACATGCAACGACCTACTGGATGATCCGGACGTTGATGCAGTGTATATAGCCACACCGGTTTTTGAGCATTGCAAGCAAATACACGCAGCGGCGGATCGCGGAAAACACATTCTCATCGAGAAACCTATCGGGCTCAATGCGAACGAGGCGTACGCTGCAGTAGCATACTGCGAAAAAAAGGGCGTAAAGTTTGCCGTGGGACTGATGATGCGGTACAGCGCTCTGCATGTCGAAATGAAAAAGATCATCACATCGAACGGGATAGGTGCTATTGTCTCCGCGCATGCGCAGTTCTCATGCTGGTATCCGGATATACCTAACGCGTGGCGGCAGGATCCTGCATTGAGTGGGGGCGGTGCGCTTATCGATCTAGGTATTCACTCCATAGATATTATAGAACAGATCAGTGGACAGAAAGCAAGATCGGTAATGGCGCTAACCGGTACGAAATCATTCCGGTACAAATCTGATGATTCCGCTTCGGTGCTTCTTGAACTCGAGAACGGAGCGTATGCGATATCGGAAAGTAATTTTAACATACCGGACATTGTCGGGACAACGCCGCTTTCATTTTTCGGCACTGCTGGAAGCATCACAGCTGAGCGCACACTTGCACAGGATGACGGCGGCGAAGCATTCCTGCGACAGGCGGATCCGAATGCTTCGTATGATGCACTGCAGCGCACGGTGTTTGAACGAGGATATCCCGTAACCGCCGTGTTCGGGAATCTCTACGCAAAGGAGATCGAATCGTTCAGCGATTCCATTCTGCATAATAACCCGACAGAAGTAAGTGGAGCGGATGGTGTACATTTGCAGAAGATCATCGATGCTGCATATAAATCATCAAAGAATGGAATGAAAATAATGATCCGATAACGTATTGTTTCGAATGCATTTTTCGGCATAACGTCTCGTCCCTCCGTGATTGACATGACTTGTTATTCGGGATGGTATAGACTATATGCCGGTGCGGGCGGTGTAAACGCGGCGAAGCGGCTGTTCACGGTCGAGCATGAACAATGATAGCGGGATAACGAAGCATCGATGTTATTTCCCGGATCATTTTCTTTCTGAATTGACAGGAATTCGGCGGGTAGTATACTTGGCGGCGGCTGTTCATCCGCGATGAGGGAGATCCGAGATCATGGCTGTATCGATGAAACGCATACTCATCATCGGCTGCGGCGGCGCGGGTAAATCGACGTTCGCGAAAAAACTGAGCGGCATACTCCATCATGAATTGATACATCTGGATATGCTTTACTGGAAGGGCAACTGGATCCCCACGCCCAGTGATACGTGGACGCGTATCGTTCGATCGGTGATAAAGAAGCGCGAGTGGATCATGGACGGCAATTACAGCGGTACGCTTCCGATGCGATTGAAGCGCGCCGATACGGTCATCTATTTCGATTTCCCGACCGTACAATGTCTCTGGAATGCGGCGCTGCGAGTGATAAAAGGCAGATTCCTCGGCGCGCGCAGGAGCGATGTCCCTGAAACCTGCCGGGAGCGCTTTGATCTTGACTTCTTCAGTTGGATCTTCAATTACAACAGGAAGCACAGGGCGCGTTTCATGGCGCTTCTGTCGGGACATAAAAATCGAAAAAACATATTTATTATCAGGGGTTATGCCGAAGCCAATGCGCTGCTGGATCGCATCGGGGCGATGAACGGGCGTTGACGCCGAGTGGGGAACTGTCGCAAAAGCTATTCGCCCATAACGAAGAATCCGGGGTATCAATAATTTATCTGAACCGATGAGAACAGCGGGTTGCAACCCGCTGTTCCCTATTTTCGCGACAGTCTGGCGGGAGGCGATGTTTTTTTTAGCGTTCTGATATATACTCTCGGGCAATATTTATCGAGGACAATAGCATGGATTACCGCCCGGAAATAATCGAGAAAAAATGGCAGAAGCGCTGGAAAGAGAGCGATCTTTTCCGTACATCGAACGAAAGCAAAAAGCCGAAATTCTATTCGCTGGTATTCTTTCCGTACCCGTCCGGTGCGGGCATAAGCATCGGCCATTGCAAGAATTATATCCCGGTCGATGTCGCCGCGCGATTCAAGCGCATGAACGGCTTCAATGTCCTTCAGCCGATGGGATGGGATGCTTTCGGGCAGCCGGCCGAGAACGAAGCGATAAAGCAGGGGCGCAATCCAAAGGAAATGGTGCCCGAGTACGCAGCCAATTATAAACGGCAGCTGGATCTTGTGGGCATATCCTACGATTGGAGCCGCGAGATCAATTCTAGTCTTCCCGATTATTATCGCTGGACGCAATGGATGTTCCTCCTTCTTTACAAACGAGGGCTGGCGTACCGTGCGAACGCGCCGATCAACTGGTGTCCGTCATGCAAAACGGGGCTTGCCAATGAAGAGGTTGTCGCCAACAAATGCTGGCGCTGCGGCACGGCGGTGGAAAAGAAACCGCTCCCGCAATGGTATTTCAAGATAACGTCGTATGCCGACAGGCTTATCTCCGGGCTCGACACGATACAATGGCCCGACGGCATCAAGATGATGCAGCGCGACTGGATAGGCAGAAGCGAAGGCGCCGAAGTTGATTTTACGTGCGTACGCCAGGATGGCGTGAGTCCGAGCGAGCCAAGGAGGGCGATTCGCGAGGATCGCAGTTCGAAAGAGAATATCCGTATTTTCACCACACGCCCCGATACGCTCTGGGGCGCAACATTCCTCGTGCTTGCCCCGGAACATCCGCTCGTTGCCAAACTGACAGCCGCCGATAAAAAGAAAGAAGTCGATGCGTATATCGCAAAGGCGTCGTCGGAAACGGACATCGATCGCGTTGCGGCGGGGCGCGCGAAAACCGGTGTGTTCATCGGTTCGTATGCGGTCAACCCCGTAAACAACGAGAAGATACCGATCTACATCGCGGACTATGTGCTCATGGGATACGGCACCGGCGCCATCATGGCCGTGCCCGCGCACGATCAGCGCGACTTCGAATTCGCGAAGAAGTTCTCCATACCCATAGTGCTCGTGTACAGGAACGATGCGGCTCAGACGGCAGAGTCGATGACCGAAGCGATAGCGGACCTCGGCACCATGTGCATTGGACCGCTCGCAGGGTCGCCCAATAATAAAGAAACTATCGGGAAAGTGATACGCTGGCTCGAAGAAAAAAAGTTCGGGGAGGGCGTCATCAATTATCGCCTGCGCGACTGGCTCATATCGCGTCAGCGCTACTGGGGTGCACCGATACCGATAATCCACTGCGAGAAATGCGGCGTCGTCCCCGTACCGGAAGATCAATTGCCGGTACTGCTCCCCGATGTCGAGAAATATCAGCCGACAGGCACCGGTGAATCGCCGCTTGCCGGAATAAAAGAATTTGTGAATGTGAAATGTCCCGCATGCGGCGGGGCAGCGAAGCGCGAGACGGACACCATGGGCGGTTTCGCCTGCTCGTCATGGTATTTCCTCCGATTCGCCGATCCGAAGAACAGCAAAGAAGCGTTCAGCCGGGACGCGGCGAACTATTGGCTCCCGGTCGATCTTTATTCCGGCGGCGCCGAACATGCCGTCATGCATCTACTCTATGCGCGGTTCTGGACGAAGGTCATGCATGATGAGGGGCTCGTAGCCTTCGACGAACCGTTCACGCGGCTGCGCAATCAGGGCATGCTCCTCGCATGGACGGCGGGGCGAAAGGTCGCCGCTGTCGAAGCGAGCGAGACCGGTGATGAAGCTGACACCGGTGAACCGCTTGAGAACTGGAAAGTGCTTAAGCCGGAAGAGAAAGCATCGATACCGGAAGATCAGTGGGAATACCGCTGGGTGAAGATGAGCAAAAGCCTTAAGAACGTGGTGACGCCGGATGAAATGGCAGAACTCTTCGGGGCGGATGCGCTTCGCGTGTTCATGCTCTTCGCGGCTCCATTCGAAGAGACAGTACTATGGAAGGATTCGACCGGCGTAGAAGCGGCGAACCGTTACATCGCGCGCGTGTGGCGTATGTGGCATGATCTCAAAGCGCATTATCAGACCGATTGGAGGACGAAGCTTCCCGCTGTGCTCAAGGACTTGAGCGATGACGAACGAAAGCTTGAGCGCAAGCTCCATCAGACGATACGCAAGGTCACCGACGACGTCGAGAACTTCCGATTCAACACGGCCATCGCGGCGATAATGGAATACACCAACGAGCTTTCCGCGTTCCGCAATTCGCTCGAGGGAAAAGCGCCGACCGACACACAGAAGCTCCTGGCGTCCGAAGCGCTTGAGATGATACCGCTCCTCTTTGCGCCTATGGCACCGCATACCGCCGATGAACTTTGGGAAACGCTCGGTAAGCAAGGATATACCATCGATGAGGTATGGCCGTCGTTCAATGCGGAGCTCGCGGCCGACAATGAGATGACCATCGTGTTCCAGGTGAACGGCAAGCTCCGCGGGAGCGCACAGATGCCCGTCGATACGAACGAAGCTCAGGCGAAAGAAGCGGCGCTCGCGGACGCGAAGATCAAGGAGTACATCGCCGGGAAGACGATCGTGAAAGTGATATTCGTACCGAAAAAGCTCGTGAACATCGTGGTAACATAGGGCGCCCGATGCCATGCGCGTTTCCATCGACGGAAAGAAGTACCGGTCAATAGAGTGCTATTCCCGGTAAAAACCGTCTTTGCTGCCGCGTGAGCGAACGATTATATTTATATTGTTGTGCTATTGGATACGAGGTGATCGTATGTGCCATCGATTATCCCTGATAATGGTCATCGCCGGATCGATCACCGCCGCTCCGCCGTCGGACCGCTATACGCTGCGTTTCGCCGACGAATTCGACAGACCGCTCAACGGCAAAGAATGGACGTACCGCACGGGGGCGCGTTTCAACGGGCTCAATCTGCCGGAGAATGTGCGTACGGAGAACGGCCGATTGTGCATCGATTTCAAGAAAGAGATCATCGGAGGAAGCAATCAGTATACCTGCGGCGGCATTATATCGAAACGTATTTTCGGGTACGGTTATTTCGAAACGAAGGCGAAGCTCCACGGCAGGGCAGGGCTGCATTCGTCTTTCTGGACGATGGGCGTAAGCGGTGACGGGGTGCATACGCCAAAAGCGAATATGCTTACCGAGATAGACGGCTATGAGATCGATTCGCTGCATCCGACAAATATCGCGTTCAATCGGCATACCTATGTCGGAGCGCATAAGTCGCACGGACACGCCGTCTATTCCGATGTCGATACATCCGCTGATGATTTTATCGCGGGATTCGAATGGCTGCCCGGCAGCATCGTTTTCTATATCAACGGGAAGCCGGTGCATACGAATGTCATCTCCCGCCGCGAATGGTACGGCCCGCAGAACCAGTGGCTCACCGCGCTTGCCTGGGACCTCGGAAAGCCGATCGATGACAGTGCACTCCCCGGCGTTTCGTCATGGGATTATTTCCGCTACTACGCTCGCGATCTTGTCGGTGTGAATATCGCAGCGAACTATGACTTCGAATACAATGACGGCCCGGCATTCGAGAAGGTCTACAAACGGAATATGCAGATACCCGTCGCGTGGATAGAGGACGGCGATGCCGACGCATCCTTCGTGACGGATCAGCCGAAAGCATTTTCGAAATTCCATGCGCTGAAACACACCGCAGATAAAACGTATGCGGTAACGACGCGCCAGCACGTGCCGTTCCTCATGCCGGCGACGTATCGGCTCTCGGCGCAAGTGATGAGCTCTGGCGGGCAGAAGACCGCGCGCATGCGCGTGTACGGACATGGCGGTGAAGAGCTGAACGTTCCCATACCAAAAAGCGATGTCTGGGTGAAGATATCGATCGACACCATCCCTGTCACCGGTACGAATGGTGCGCAGATAGCGTTCACCTCGGACGCTGATGCCGGCCAGTGGCTTGCGGTCGATGCTGTCGAATTCGTGCAGACCACAGGAAGACCGATGGATGATGCGCCCATCGCGCTTGAGACAAAGGATGCTTCTCGTATCGTTATGTATCCCGGTGATCCCGAGTGTATTCTTGAGGGGCAATGGAAGGAAAGCTCGGTGCTCGGATATGCGAACAGCCCATCGCAGTATATCGAGGCGAACAGCAAAGGATCGGTGACTTGGCGGCCGGACATCATCATCCCCGGAACGTATCGCGTGTCATTGTACCGGCTGGGGAGAAAGGGGAATGCGGCAGCGAAAGTCATCGTTGCCTATGACAAGGGCGAGCGAGAGACGACGCTCGACCTGAGCGAAGGCGGCAGTGACTGGGTCGCTATCGGCACCTTTTCATTCGCCAAAGGCACGCAGGGCTTCCTGCGAATGACCGGCGAAGGC
This sequence comes from Spirochaetota bacterium, assembly GCA_038043445.1. Taxonomy (NCBI): domain Bacteria; kingdom Pseudomonadati; phylum Spirochaetota; species Spirochaetota bacterium. Next base: position 15,314 of record JBBTBY010000059.1, on the reverse strand, counting down.
AGCGGATGGCTGCGCGCTGATGCTGCACGCTTCGAACTCGTCAAAGAATAGTGCGTCCTGCTCAGGCCATCGAGCGCTGAAATGCCGCCACGCATCGGTCCATATCCTCTTTCGTATGCAGCGCGCTTATCTGTACGCGTATCCGCGCCTTGCCCTTCGGCACCACCGGATAGCAGAAGCCGATGACATAGATGCCGTCCGCAAGCATACGTTCGGCGGTTAGAAGCGCACGCGTCTCATCGGCGAACATTATCGGGACTATGGGATGATCGCCGGGGAGTATCGATATGCCCGCGCGAGTGAGTGCGCTGCGGAAATACCGAGCATTTTCCTGCACTGTCCGTACTGCGGAATCATCCTTCTCCAGATGCTTTAGGACTTCATTTTCGGCGTAGGCGATGAGCGGTGCAAGCGAGTTGGAAAAAAGATACGGCCGCGAGCGGTTGCGCAGAAGATCGGCTATCGTCTTCGTCGTCGCTGTATACCCGCCGCTGGCGCCGCCGAGCGCTTTACCGAAGGTACCGGTAATGACATCGGCACTGCCGAACACGCCGCAATGCTCCGGTGTTCCGCGTCCGCGCATACCGATAACGCCCGCAGCATGCGAATCATCGATCATGAGGAGTGCGCCGTGCCGGTCGGCGACTTTTCGTATACCGGCAAGATCGGCGATGTGCCCGTCCATGCTGAACACGCCGTCGGTAGCGATGAGCTTTATCCGCTTATCCTTCACTGATGACAGTACTGCATCAAGGTCGCTCAGGTCGCTGTGTTTGAATATTTTCCGCTCCGCTTTACAGAGCCGTACCCCGTCGATGATGCTCGCATGATTGAGCTCGTCGCTTATCACCGCGTCTTCCGCAGTGAGAAGCGTCTCGAAGAGGCCTCCGTTCGCATCGAATGCGGATGAGTAGAGGACTGCATCCTCGCAGCCTGAGAACGCGGCGATACGTCCTTCAAGTTCGCGGTGAATGTCCTGCGTACCGCAGATGAAACGCACGGAATTCATCCCGTAGCCATAGCGCGACAAACCCTCCGCGGCAAAACCGGCGATCATGTCGCTCCCGCCGAGGCCGAGATAATTGTTCGCGCAGAAATTGAGCATCTCGCGGCCGTCGGCAAGTCGTATCGTCCGTCCCTGGCGGCTTACGATAATGCGCTCGTTCTTGAAAAGACCGTTCTTCCGGATGTCGTTCACGGTTGCGGAGAAAATGTCGTGTGCGTTCATACTATTTCCTGTCTCTTCCTGCACAAGGGGTCATGGTTCGACAAGCTCACCAACAGACCCTTGTTATCTATGGTTCTACGCATGGAACATCACGAGCAATATCCCCCGCGATGGTTTTGCGCTCTTGCTGATTATTTCATGACGGCTGTCGGCTTTATAGCGTACCGTATCGCCCGCGGCGACCTCCGCTGTCGTCTCGCGCGTACGCACAATGAACGATCCATCAATGGCGCTGAATATCTCCTCGGTGCCGGGGAAATGCGGTTCGGAGATAAGTTTACCTCTCGGCTTGAACGCAAGGGAATAGAGCTCGGTCTTATCGATGTAATGTACCGGCGAGAGTATCGTTATGCGGCATGACCTGTCCGATGAGAACATCTCGGCAGCCTCTCGCTTCGTGACTATCTCGAATACCTTTTCCCCGCCCTCATCGATGAGCTTTTCGATGGATACGTTTATGGCCCGTGCTATCTTCCAGACAGTGGCCACGGTGGGATTGACCTTGTTCTGCTCGATCTGGCTTAACATCGATTTCGATACGCCGCTTCTTTTCGAAAGGTCGTCAAGCGAAAGGTTCTTCGTGCTCCGTATGGCCGCGATGTTCCTTCCGATATCGGGGACTTTACCGCCCATTGCGCACCGCCTGTACGTATTTGACGAAAACATCCGCGTGCATTATACTATACATGCTGTTCAATATAATGAACAAGCCATTCTTTGTCAAGTGTCACACTGTCACCACCCATGAGAGGCATGCATGAAGATGAAAGCGCTCGTGAAATCGAAGCCGCAACGCGGTCTCTGGCTCGAAGAGGTCCCCGTTCCCGCCGTCGGCGTGAATGATGTGCTCATCAAGGTGAAGAAGGCCGCTATCTGCGGCACCGATCATCACATCTATCAATGGGATGCGTGGGCACAGAAGACGATACGCACGCCGATGACAGTCGGCCACGAATATGTCGGGACAATAGCCGCGCTCGGCGAGGGCGTGAAGAATTTCCGTATCGGGGAGCGCGTGACCGCCGAAGGGCATATCGCCTGCGGGCATTGCCGCAACTGCTGGCGCGGAAAACAGCATATCTGCGAGAATACCATCGGCGTGGGCGTGCATCGCGACGGCTGCTTCGCCGAATACATCGCGGTGCCGGCAGGGAATGTGCTCCGCATAAGCGAATACATCGCTGACGATATCGTCGCCGTCATGGACCCGTTCGGCAACGCGACACATACCGCGCTTTCATTCCCCGTGCTCGCGGAAGACGTGCTCATTACCGGAGCAGGGCTCATCGGATGCATGGCGGTCGCTGTCTGTAAATTCGCCGGTGCGCGGAACATCGTCGTGACCGATGTGAACGAGTATCGACTGAAACTTGCCGAAGAAATGGGCGCGACCATGGCCGTCGATCCGCGGTCGTCAAAACTTACCGATGTCATGAAGGAGATCGGTATAACGAAAGGATTCGACGTCGGCCTTGAAATGTCGGGGTCGCCCGCGGCGTTCAATGACATGATAGCGAATATGTACAACGGCGGGAAGATAGCGCTCCTCGGCATACTCCCCGAGACGACAACGGTACCCTGGGACAAGATCATCTTCAAGGGGCTTTTCCTGAAAGGGATATACGGCCGCGAGATGTTCGAGACATGGTATCAGATGGAACAGATGCTCTTAAGCGGGCTCGATATATCGCCTGTCATAACGCATCGGTATCCCTTCGATGAATTCGAGAAAGGGTTCGCTGCGATGGAAAGCGGCGCATGCGGGAAGGTAGTATTGACGATATCGTGAGGGAACGATATAGTTGATGCATGAGATACATCGATGAGTTCCGCACGAGTGCCATCATTCGCCCGCTTGCGGACGCCATACGCACCGGATCGAAACGGCCGCTCTCCATCATGGAGATATGCGGCGGTCATACGAACACGATAATACGCTATGCCCTTGCGGACATTCTCCCTCCGACGATCACGCTCGTATCCGGCCCCGGCTGTCCGGTATGCGTTACACCGATACGGTATATCGACAGCGCTGTCGAATATGCTCAAAGGCCCGGCGTCATCACCGTAACGTTCGGCGACCTCATCCGGCTCCCGGGCAGTGTCAGTACGCTCATGCGCGAACGGGAACTGGGCGCCGATGTACGCGTCTCCTACTCGCCGGCGGAGGCGCTCGTCATCGCAAAGGAGAACCCCGAACGCACCGTGCTCTTCCTCGCCATCGGCTTTGAGACGACGACGCCGCTCACCGCCGCGCTCATCGATGAAGCGGCCGAAAAAAAGATCGACAACCTCGTCGTACTTCCCTCGCATCGCGTCATGCCCCCGGCAATGGCCGCCCTCGTCGCTGACGGCGATATACCCATCGATGCTTTCATCTGCCCCGGACATGTGTCGGTCATCACGGGAGCGCAGATATACGAACCTGTCGCACGCGAACACAAAAAGATCTGCGTCGTATCCGGATTTGAACCCGCCGACATGCTCCGCTCTATCCTCATGATAGTGCGCCAGGCACAACGCGGTGAAGCCGCGGTCGAAATAGAGTATACGCGCGCCGTTACCCGCGAAGGAAATCGCACCGCACAGGCGATGATACAGAAAATATTCGCACCCATCGACGGCGAATGGCGCGGGCTCGGCACGCTCCCAGAGAGCGCGCTCGGGATACGTCAGGAATACGAACGATTCGATGCAGAAAAGCGTTTTGGGCCGGTGTCGACGGCATCGCGGGAGAATCCTGCCTGCGTCTGCGCCGATGTGCTGCGCGCGAAAAAGGTCCCGTCCGACTGCCCGCTCTACGCAAAAGCATGCACGCCGGAACATCCCGAGGGCGCATGCATGGTAAGCCCGGAAGGGTCATGCAATATCTTTTTCCGCTACGGTAAGCGGTGACCGGGGTATGGTCACCGCTTACAAAAAAAGGACGGCGTTACCGCCGTCCTTTTTTTGTCGGATCTTCTGATTCGTACAACTAGCGAAGCAGCTGAAGCACCGTTTGACCGGTCTGATTCGCCTGAGCGAGCATAGCCGTGCCGCTTTGGACAAGGATCTGATCCTTGGCAAAGTCGACCATGTAGGATGCCATATCCGCGTCACGGATGCGGGATTCGGAAGCCTGCATGTTCTCAGCCGCGACCGACACACCCTTCGCGGTGTATTCGAGGCGGTTCTGATAAGCGCCGAGATCAGCGCGCTGTTTCGAGATCTTCGTCAGCGCTTGATCCACGACACCGATGGCCTGGTTGGCTTTCTCGGGCGAGCTCACGGAAACGGTCGAGTTCGTGTTGGCGAACATGACGCCGAGGCCGCGCGCGGTCATCGTACCGATGAACACGCGTTTGCGCTCGTCCATGTTCGCGCCGACGTGGAACCACATCGACGCTGTTGCCGTACCGCCCTGCAGCGGGTTCGCGAACCGGCCAGTGAGCATTTTGAGACCGTTGAACTGTGCATGGGAAGCAACGCGGTCGATCTCGTCGACGAGCTGCGATACTTCGACCTGGATCTGCATCCGGTCCTCAGCGGTATAGATACCGTTGGAGCCCTGGATAGCGAGTTCCCGGATGCGCTGCAATACGTCTTGCGACTCCTGCAGGTATCCTTCGGCCGTCTGGATGAACGAGATACCGTCCTCGGTATTCCGTACAGCCTGATTGAGCCCGCGGATCTGCGAGCGGAGCTTTTCGCTCACCGCAAGACCCGACGCGTCATCACCCGCGCGATTAATTCGCATACCGGACGAAAGTGCGTTCGCACTTTTGTTCACGTCCCAGTGCTTGAACTTGAGGACGCGGTTCGAATTGATCGCGTTCATGTTGTGATTGATGATCATACGATCCTCCTTGAATTTTATATCATAAGGACATCCTTGTCCTTATGTTCAAAATGTATTCAAGGAAATTCGCACAACACCGATATTGTAACTGCCAGATTACGATGAAGGTGTCGTGAGAAACCCTTTATCGGACTTTTCAAAGAGCGTGTACAAAACGCACCGTGCGCGAGCGCACGCTGACGCCCAATAAAGGGCGCCAGTGGGATGCTTGATGCACAACCACGTATCGCCTACGCTTGATCAGACGCCACATCTTATCAGAAGCGTTCGCGGCACGTACACTCACATTATCGGCATGCACTTCCATAAAAATGAGGGGGGCGTGCTGATTTTTTTTGTCTTAAGGAAAGCAGCGGACGGTCGACAATCGGACTAAGGACCAGAATTATGATTACCAAAAAAGAACGGCAATTCCTGATTCTCCTCATCACCATCGCCATCATCGCGGCGATGCGGCTCAATTCTGTGGAACCGGTGGACCTCATCGATACGCCGAGCGCCTACACGCTCGACCGGGGTTTCTACAACGTGGGCTTCTTCGTGTATGACAGCGGCGGTATCTATGTGCGCACCCTCATCGGCATCACCGAGAACATCACGCTCGGGGTATCTGAGACCGTCGATTATGCCATAAGCCCCAATTCGGCCGTATGGCATATCCCCATGGTGATAGCCCGCCTTCGGCTCATGGGCGGTCCGGCGGATGCGTTCCACATCTCGCTCGGCTTCGGCCCGCAGGCGTATTCGAGCCTGGGCCAGCGTCTCGGCGAGCCGGTACAGGGCGCGTATGCCGTCGTCCGCAAGGGGTTCGCCTTCATCGTCCCCGATATATTCCAGTTCTTCACGCTCGGCATCCGCTATCCATTGCTCCCGGAAGCATACCGGCAGCAGAATTTCGTAAGCGGTTTCGCAGGGTTCAGCACGCGTATCGGCAAGGAATTCGAGGTAAAGATCGAGGCGGAGAACATCACGTTCCGACAGGAAGAACCCCCGATATTCAACGGGTCGCTCGGCATGCATTTCACCGAAATGTTCGAAATAGAGGTCGATGTGCAGTATACCTATCGGAACGGTGCACACTTCTTCAATCGTATGATCAAGCTCAATTACTACAATATATTCTACTGAGAACGGGATATACCCTCGATGCGTGATAGAACGGTCGTAGTGCTCGCAGCGCGTATCAATTCCCGGCGTCTGCCGCGGAAGATGCTCCTGCCGATAAACCGCCGCCCGCTCATCGAAATGCTCATACGCCGCCTCAAGCGTTCAAAAGAGGTGGACGAGATCGTCCTCGCCACAACACGCGCCACCTACCCCCATGTGCGTGATGTCATCGAACGGATGGGCATTTCCTTCTTTATAGGGAGCGAAACCGACGTTCTCGGGCGTTATTATCGTGCGGCGAAACGTGCGCATGCCGGCATCGTAGTGCGGGCCACCGGCGATAACCCCCTGGTATCCCCGGAAGCGATCGATATGATAGTACGCTATCATCGTCGTCATCACCCCGACCTGTCGCATTACCTCGGGCTTCCCCTGGGGACCGGTGTCGAGGTCATATCGTTCCCCGCACTCGCCCGTGCACACCGAGAGGCGAAGGACGCCTTCTCCCGCGAGCATATCACCCAGCATATGTACCGCAACCGCGACCGCTATTCCGTGCGGGAGCCCCGGGCGCCCAGGCGATTCTGCCGCGATGACCTCTCCCTTACCGTCGACACCGAGAACGATTACCGAACGGTATCGCGCATCTTCAGGCATTTCGGGGCCGACAGCGAATCGGTCGGAGTTGACAGAATAATCCGCTATGTCGAACGTACCGAGCGCTCGCTCATCGAACGCAGATATTACAAACGCATTGACAATATGCGCGTTTTATGCTAGACTTACCCGCAACGGTCGTCGCAAGCGGCCGGTGAGTAATGATCGTGAAATTATCGTATCTCAGTAAGGAGTCAACGTTATGAAGATCACGGTACGAGCGCTTCTGTCGCTGTGCGTCATCGCGTCCGCGCTTACGGCGCAGCAGGTGACAAAACCGGTGTACGTTGAGAGCCGGATCATGTACAACTTTGAGACGGCCGACGAATGGCTGCCGATAACGGGGAGCAAATTCCTCATCAACGGCAAGATCACCAACGAGAACAACACCGAGCTCACCCTCCCGGACATGAAGCTCTACCCGACACGCCCTGTCGGCATGGGCGTTCTCGGGGACGACTCGACGAACAGTCTCGGCGTAACGGTCTCATGGTTCCGCCGCGGTTACAACTATTTCGACATCACCCCGAAAGTACAGAAACGCATCCCCGGCCGCGTCAAATCGCTTGACGTGTGGGTGTGGGGCGGTAACTTCATGTACAATATGGAAATGCATATCGAGGACTACATCGGCTACGTGCATGCGCTCCCGATGGGCAATCTCCACTATGTCGGCTGGCGCAACCTCACGGTGACCATCCCGACGGCGATACCGCAGGACGAGCCGTATGTCCCCCGCGTGAAAGGCCTTAAGTTCCTCCGCTTCCGTCTCTGGTCCACGCCGAACGAACGCAAGGACCGCTTCCACGTCTTCCTCGATTATTTCAAAGCGGTCACCGATATCTTCCGTGAGCAGTATGACGGCGACAGCCTCGAACAAACGCTCGCCAAGGAACTCGGCGGCGCCGGTGCTGAACAGTACTCGGTACGCTCGCGCGATGGCGCCCCTGAGGGCAAGACCACCGGCGGAACCGGTGGGAAATAAGCGAGACGGGTTAAGGAGATGAATATGAAACGCACGCTTACAGTAATCGCAGTGATAGCAGCGCTCGCAACGATGGCGTTCGCGCAGGGCGCGGCAACCGCCCCCAAATCGTCGCCTTCCGGCGGCGTAACGAACGTCGAGAACGTGACCAATTATGTCGTTGAGAATTTCGAAATGGCTACCGCATGGGAAGCCGCGATGCCGCGCGACCAGGGCATCATAAGCCTCCTTCGAAAAGAAGGCGGTCCGGCGGATGTCCGCTCGAAGGGAGAGGATGCCAACCGATTCATCGTCGGCCTCAAGGTGGAATATTTCCGCACGGGGTACAATTGGTTCAGCGCCGTACCCCCGCGCCCGATAAAGATCCCCGGCATAACGAAGCAGCTTTCGGTATGGGTCGCCGGACGGAATTATGAGCATCGGCTCTATTTCGTCATCTCCGACTTTTACGGCCAGGTGAACATGCTCGGCAATGAGAAGCTCAACTTCACCGGATGGAAGCAGGTGACCGCGCAGATATCGCCGTTCCTCCCGCAGGATGAATATCATTCATCTACGGAGCGCGGCATACATCTCCGCGGGCTTCGCATCGAATGCGACCCGCTCTTCACTCACGGAAAATACTACGTATATTTCGACGATATCGTAGCGGAAACCGACCTGTACCTCGAGAACTTCCGCGATGCGGATGATCCGAGCGACGACTGGTAGCATACCGATCGATAGGAATGAAGAGGCGGATCAATTCCGCCTCTTTTTTTTGGAGTAATGCGTGGAAGCGATAATAACCGTCATCGTCATCGCCTTCGTGATAATATCGGGCGTCATGAACGCGCGGCGCAAGCGCGGCGAGGGAAGCGGGAATGAATTCCCCGATGACGTCGATGCCGAAGAGCAATTACGCAGAGTATTCTCGGCGCCGGTCGAAGAAAGCGCCCCCGCGGAAGAGACCGCCGAAGACGACGAGGCGGTCGCCGCAAAGAACGACTTTGAAAAGCCGTCGCAGCATGAAGAGAACATCTGGGATAAAAAGATAGTCGAGCTGAGAAAGAAGCAGGCTGAGGCCGAGCAATACTCCCTGAAACTGCATCATATCGCCGCATCGTCCGATACGGGTGTGCGCAGAGACCGCCCGCACCGCATCGATCTTTCGCCCGCGGCAATTCGCGAGGGCATCATCTATTCGGCGATACTCGAGCGAAGACGCCCGGTGCGTTATCGGGCAAAAAGGAGCTGACATGAAACAGCGGACAGGTGTGGTATTCCTCGGCATTGTTTTCGTGGTCATCGGCGGCGTCATTCTTGCGGGCAATACCGCAGGGATCCCCGTCGCCAGGCTTTGGCCGCTCTTCATACTCGCGCTGGCGATATGGTTCTCCATCATCGCTTTTACCGTGGAGGGGAGCCGCGGCATACTCATGCCGGCAACGATCCTCACCGTCCTCGCAGCGTATTTCCTCTGGCTCAATTTCACATCATGGACGAATGCCGCGTGGACATGGCCGATATATATCGCCGCACCCGGTGTCGGCCTGCTCGTCATGTCGTTCTTTACGCGCGAAAAGACATTCATCCCCGCGCTCATCCTTATCGGCATCGCAGGCGCCTGCTATGGGTTCTTCATCGCCCGTTCGCATATCGCCGTACCGGCGGTGCTTATCGGCCTCGGGGTGCTTATCCTGATACAGGCGTTCATGCCGAAACGCGTCAAAGACTAGAACGTCACCTGCCTGACAATGCGCAGATGCTCCTTTATCTCCTCATGGTAGGGGGCAAGCTGGAACGCCTTCATAAGGTAGCGCCGTGCATTGACGATATCGCCCTTCTTATGATATGCCCAGCCCAGACTGTCGAAGTATGCGGGGTTCTCCGGGCTCACATCGAGCGCATCGCGGATATGTTTTATCGCTTCGTCGATATCATCCCCTGCTTCCGCCATGATGAACCCCAATGAGTTGTGGGCATTGCCGTTGACCGGGTCTATCGCAAGCGCCTTCTTGAGCGTTTCCACCGCAAGCGCGTATTCTTTGCGTTTGTGGTAGACATAGCCGAGCGAGGCGTACACCTGCGCATTGATGATACCGAGCGAAATGACCTCTTTGAGCTCAAGTTCGGCAAGCTCGAACATGTCACGTACCGCGTAGATATACCCGAGGAGAAAATGCGCCTGCAGCACGCGTACCGGCTCGGTGAGGAGCGGCATGATGCGTTCGAAGAGCGGTATCGCCTTGTCGTACTCCTTCTCATTCGCGTATGATATGGCAAGGTAATACGCCGCTTCCGCGTTCGACGGATCGTTCTTCACTATCGTTTCAAGCTTCTCCGTTGCCGCGGTAAAATCCTCTTCCCGAAGGAGCTTAATGCCCTCGGCAAGGATAGCGTTCCACTGTTCCCGTGCTATCATGATACACCCCGGAAAATAAGATCGTTGAACACCGCCGCTATCCCTGCAGCGGGTGCCGCATACCGAAGCGACAGCGGCGTTACAGAGACATAGCCTGCCTTCACCGCACCGAAATCGGTATCGATGGACCGGTCGCCGTCGGGTATCTCCCCGCGGAATTCGACGATACGGCGCGGACCATCTACGGATACCGCTGAGAGCGAATCCTCGTATGTGCGGTGAGCGAGCGTCGTCACCCGTACACCGCTCACCCTGTCCAAAGGGACGTCCGGAATATTGACGTTCAGACAGAACGGCGCATCGACCGCGTTCTCTCCGCGCATGCGAACCACGATGGACCGTGCGATGCGTGCGGCTTCATCGAATACCGCCGTGGGAAGATAATTATCGAGCGAGAAGGCGATGCCGCTCACACCCTCGATGAGCGCCTCGCGCACCGCGGCGACCGTGCCGGAATAATGGACATCGTACCCCGCGTTCAACCCGCGATTGATACCCGACACCACAAGATCTATCGTGTCTCCGGTGATAAGCCCCGAGAGCGCGGCGCGTACGCAGTCGGCAGGCGTGCTCTCAAGGGCATAGCGGTTGTTCCCGCGATCGGTAAGGCCGAATGTCCTCCCGATAAGCACCGAATGCGAGCAGCCGGAACGCTCCACATGCGGCGCGACGACGTAGACCGTATCGATATCGGAAAGCGCATCCGTAAGCGCTCGTATTCCCGGCGCATCGATGCCGTCGTCGTTGGTGAGCAGTATTGCCATATTCCATCGAGTTTACATAAGTATGGGAAAAATGCAATGCATATCCCCGAGCCCTTGTTGACAAGCACCGTCCATCGCATAAAATGCAGCATCATGGCGGACATCGATGAAGCAACAAAAGCCGCGCTCGTGCGCAAGGGCAATGAGCTCTATAATCAGGGAAAGATACAGGCAGCATACCGATGCTATGTCACCGCTCACTATCAGGCCGGTATAGAAAAGATAGGAGATTTCTACTTCTACACAGAACGGCAGCCGCTCGTTGCGCTCCCCTACTATTTCAAGGTAAAAAGCGACCGCGCGAACAGAAAGGTCGATGAGATATTCGAACGTATGGTATTCGCATTCAAGAAGATACTCCGTGACGACACGCCGGCGGAGAAAGGAACAACCGATGAGCATTGAAGAACGGCTCGCATCGCTCAACTCGAATTTCATGCCGGGGGCGGAGAACTGCATCATCATTCTCGCCGCCGGTCACGGCAAGCGCATCAAGAGCGAACGCTCGAAGATGCTCCATGAGATATGGGGCTTAAGTACGGTCGAACGCGTGTATCGCGCCGCCGCATCGGGGCTCCCGGGCGCGAACACGGTCATCGTCGTCGGCGTGAAGGCCGAGGATGTCGCGAGCGCGGTGGGCAAGCGCCCCGCAACGCGTTTCGCGTTCCAGCGCGAACAGCGCGGCACGGGCGATGCGGTACGCGTCGGGCTTTCCGCGGCCGATACTGACGGGATGAAATACTGCTATGTGCTCCCCGGCGACATGGGCCTTGTCAATGCGGATGCGCTGCGCGATTTCCAGAAGGCGTTCACGGCTTCCGGGAACGATATGATGGTGCTTACCGGCATGTATGACGGACCGGCGGCATTGAACCACTATGGACGCATCGTGCGAACGAAAGAAAGGACAGCGGACGGGAAGGCGACGCGATTTCCCGGCGCCGTCATCGAGATAAAGGAATACAAGGACATCACGGCCCTCAGTGCGGACTACCGCGTTACGTTCAAAGGGGAGTCGTTCACCTACACGAAGGATGAGCTCCTTGCCGCACGCGAATTCAATGCCGGCGTGTACGTGTTCCGCATGGAACACCTGGCAGAACATATCAACGAACTTTCGAGCGACAATGCGCAGAAAGAGCTTTATATCACCGACCTCATCGCTCTGTTCAATCGGCACGGGCGTACCGTAGGTGCCGCCTCACCGAAGGACAGCTCGGTGGTGCTCGGGTTCAACAATAAAAGTGTTCTCAAGGAAATGGACGGCATAGCGAGAAATCGCGTCTACGAGCGGCTGAAAGACATCGTCACCATATCGGATGAGGATGATTTCTTCACAGCGGATGATGTTATCGATGCTATTATCGCGCTCGACGGCAAGGGTATTCCGCTCGATATCGTCATCGGCAAGGGCGTGCATCTGGGCGCGGGCGTCACGGTCAATTACGGTCTCACGCTGAAAAAGAACGTCTTCGTAGAAGGGAACGTCGTATTCGGCAGGAACGTCACCGTGTGGGCGAACGCACATCTCTCCTGCTATCCCGAGCAGACATTGACCATCGGGGATAATGCGGAGATACTCTGGGGGGACATCATCAAGGGGAACATATCCGTGGGCGCGAACACCCGCATCGAAAGTTCGGTCAATATCACCGGGAGCGATGAGTACCCGACACGCATCGGTTCGAACGTGACCATCAAGGGAACAAGTTATCTCTTCGGCTCCATCATCGATGATGATGTCTTCATCGAGCATTCGGTCATCGCACGGCGCACGGTCCGCGCCATCCGAACGCCGTCGGGGGAGATCAAAAAAGTGCGGTATGTGCTCCCCGAACCCGAAGGGCTTGATGCTATAAGCCGCGCTGCGCCCGTTGTAAAAAAATAAAAGCGCATACCGACTTCGGCATACGCTTTATTCCAGTTCCGTTCCTTATCGCGGCGGCTTCCTGTCCGGCGGTTTCGGGGCATCCTTCTCGCGCTCCATTCGCTCCCGCCGCTCGCGCTCGAGCCGTTCACGGTCGACGGCACCCTTCTCCTGCGCTTCCCGCATCTTCTGTTCCATGCGGCCGCGTACGCGCATCGGATCGATATTGTTCGCTTTCATGCGCGCCTGCATGAAATCCCTGTCCCCTTCGACGATACGCTTCATCTCCTGCTTACGCTCATGCACCTTCATATCTATCTCGCGCATTGATCTCATCGCCGGGCCGATTTTCTGCATCATCTCGGGGCTGCCTTTCGCACCTTCGAATATCTTCATATATATGCCGCGATAGCTGATGAACGCCCCCGTCAGCGCCTTCTCCTGCATCTTCTGCATGAACAGCGCATCGAACAGTTTTTCCTCGGATTCGGAAAGCTTCCTCACGAGCTCGCGATTGTTCGCCCGTTCCGCATGCTCACGCGCCTGGGCGACCTCATGCATTTTCTTGAGGACCTGCTTCGTCCCCTCTTCGTTCAAGACCATCATCTTCATCGCTGTCTCAAAACGTTTGTCTATCGCCTTCATGGCCATTTCGGGGTTCTTCGCGAACGCTTCCTTGAGCTGGTCGTTCCATTTCCCGTACTCGAAATTCTTCAGCATGAACTCGCGTTTCTTCTGCATGGGTCCGCCGGCAAGACCCGTCTCCACCCCTTCGTTCTGCGCGAGGGAGACCGTATTCTTGCCGCCCACATCGCCGAGCACATCGACGACGCCTTCCTCCACACCGATGAGGCTCGATCCGTCATCCCCGACGCCGACGCCGAACACCGTGCCGCGCACGGAGGCGATGGCCGACGGTGTCGTCACCTGGAATTTCACCGAATCATCGCCGGTTATCTTCTGTACCTTGGCAACGAGATAGCCGAACAGGAGCGCTATCGTGTTCTTGTTCTTATCGGACCATTCGTCCGTCGGTGTTATCATAAGCTCTGAATTCTCGGCAACATCGACTACGGTACCGTCGATGAAAGAAAGCGATGCCTTTGCGCCCTTCGCGGTGGCGAGCTTCTCTCCGCCGTTGAACACCGCCCCCGGGCGCGCCTCGGAACGTGAACGCTCCTTCCCTGCATCATCCTCAAGGATGACATACACTGCGCCCGTTCGCGCGGTCAGTGTCGCAATAGGGTCGGCCGCTGAGAGCATCGCCGCAGCGACTGCCGCGATAATGAATGAACATCGTATCATATATTCCTCCTGCTTCCTTGTACCGCTGATCGATCGCTCATACGCACGGTTTGACGCGCAGAACTCGTAAAAGTTCTCCGCCCGCCATGTGTAATCCCGCACCTGAGAGTATAGTACACGCCGTCTGGCCCTTTGTCAACGTTTTCAGGGCACCCCATCCAAATTCTCACATAAAGAAAAAGAGAAGCCACGGAAAAAAGGCTGAGAAAGCACAGAGGCTGCGGCGGGGTATTCCCTTACCGCAACACGAACGCCTGATACGCAGCATTCCCTTCCGAATCCGTCGCCTCTACTGAGAACGAGTCCGTATCGAGCGGGGTATCGACCTCGTACTCCTCAACGCTGCTGTCGCAAAGACCGTCCTTGGGGTCGATGTACCGCCACTCCCCGCCGTCGAGAGCGATGCGTACGCTCATGATGGTCGAGAGCGTATCGGACGCCTTGAACGACACCCGTCGGCGGCCATTCACCGCGACATACACAAGATCCCGTACCGTCGGCGGGAGTCTGTCAATGGCAGCGGGCGATGACAGCGAGTAACCGCTCAGGGTGGAACGCTCATCATTGTTCATGCGATCGGTCGCCGTCACCTTGAAATAGTACACGCCTGAAGGCATCTTGTTCGCATCGAACACATACGATGTCTCAGCAAGGTCATCCTTAAGGAGCTTGAACGACTTCTCCCCATCCCGGCGGTAGAACACATCATAGCGCATGGCATCCTCGTTCGCATCATGCGCGCTCCAAGTGACCATTGCCTGGTGTTGGGAAAGCAGCGGTTTCTTCGGCGCATCCTTTGATGCACCCTGCTGATATGCGGTGATGAGCGCCACGCTCCTCACCTCGGGGGCGGAATTCTTCTGTACATACGACAGCATGAACGATTCGAGTTCCGGCGTGCGCTTCGCATCCGCGCTCTTCATCACTATCCGGAATTGGATGAAACGCCCGTCCGGGCTCTCTATCCTGGGGGCGGCCTTCCTGAACGGACTCCATGTCGCATCGGGCAAGAGGCAGTTCCCGCTGCGTGTCTCGACGATCATCTCCGTCGATGACGGGACTTTCGCCTTATACGATATGCTCCCCCAGCGCGAAGCATTCCCTGCGTCGAGCACGTCGCTCGTAAAGTTCCCTTCGGCGCTGTACTCGACATCCATGC